>NZ_JBEZJL010000016.1:0-156597 GCF_040651755.1 Actinomadura sp. NPDC048394
CTGGGCCAGATGAGTCCGATCACCTACGAACAGCAGTCACATAAGGTGGCGCAAGCCGCATAGCAACCGGTGTCCACGGTTCGGGGGGAAGACCCTCCATGGTTCGATGCGGCCGCAGTGCGGACCCGCAGGAGAAGGGGACGCCGTTCACGGTGTAGTGGACCGGCCAGAGACCGAGGACGAACGCCAGTGCCAAGAGGGCCAGGCCAGTGAGGGTAAGCAACATCGACAGCATGACCCATGGATCCTCTAGCCGAAGCGCCGTGTCTTGATGCCGCAGGCCAGAACAGGCCACCAGGCCAAGGAGGACATGGGGCCCGCCCCACCCCGACTCCCTTCGGAACTTCAGCCAGGACAGCCGGGCGGTGGGTTGCTGATGGTGGCTGCCGTCTCCGCTGCGTGGGGTGTGCGCCCGCTCCCTGCCGGCGGGAAAACCGTCTGGGCGCTGCTGGCGATCTGACCGTACCAATCGAATCGCTCACCTCTGCCCATCCTCTGGACACGTCAGGTTGATTAATCGGCGTCGCTCCTATTGCCCCTTGCTCGCGGGGTGAGATCACAGAAGGCGCACCCAATAGCGTCGACTTGACGGACAGTAGCGAGCTGAGCACTAATCAATGTCCGCCCGTCTGCCTTGCGGCTGGGAGACGGGAGGGCAACAGCAAAGGCGAGAAGGGAACAACGTGGCAACGAGAAATTGGAACCTGTGCTCGGCAGCAGAATGGATGTGGGGGCCGGAGCCGATGCGGTGGCGTCGAGTGTTCTCGGGCCGGGCAGACCAGGTGAGCTCCGCACGGCAGCTGGCGGCGGCCCTGTTCGCGGGAACCGGGCGCGAGGAGGACGTGGCGGTGGTGGTGGCTGAGCTGGCCAGCAACGCGGTCCGGCACACGCGGTCGGGCTACGACCGGGGCTGGTTCGGGCTAGAGGTCACGCTGCAGGACGTGGCCTACATCGCGGTGACCGACCTGGGGGGCGGCTGCATCCCGACCATCCGCTCGGAGCAGCCGGGCTGCGAGCCGCGAGTGAACGGGCGAGGGCTGCTCATGGTCTCCCGGCTCGCGCTGTCGGTCGGCATCCACGGCAGCCCGGAGACCGGTCACACCGTCTGGGCGGACCTCGACCTGCGCGGCGGCTCCAACGCCTCGCCAGTGCAGGAGACGCCGCTGGCCTCGTGAGGGAGGGCCCAGCCTGGGGTTAGCAGGCTGGCCCCTCGAGGACAGAGTAGAGCAGGCCGTAATGAGGCCGAGGCCTCGTCCGCACACCCGGTGCTTGCCGGGCGGCGGACGAGGCCCGTCCCTCTTCATGGCGCTTCGCCCGCTCCCGCCCCCGCAGCGGCGGTCGAATGGCGTCGCGTCTTTTCGGGGTTCTGTTCGGTCTTCTTCTCGGTCTTCTCCTCGGGGTCCTGGCTATGACAAGAAGGGTCGAGCAGCCGGATTCATGCAGGTCAGCGCGCTGTTGCATCTTCTGTTCGTGAGCCCGACTCGTCACCAGGACGACTCCTGGTAATAGTCCCCGCGGGTGTGGTCGACCGCGTGACGCAGCTTCGTTCCCAGGCTCTCTACCTGCTGATGGGTCGGCCGTCTCCCTCGTCATGCCTGCATGCATGCCGGCTCCCTGGATGCCGGATCTCGGCAGCGCTGGCGCTCGGCCTCACCTCAGTTGCGCGAGTCGCGGGGGTGCGGCGTTCCCGGATGATGTCACCGCGCCGTTCCGCCGCCTTTTATTGAGACGTATTCGCCGGAAGATTGCGGTGCGGCGCGATGATCGGCAACGGGCGCGGTTTCGTATTGTGAAATAAATGTTTGCGGTTGCTTGGGTTTGGGTGCGGGTGGTCGCGATTGGTTACATCGTTCAGCCGTCGAGGTGATTAAAAAAGTGGCCGCAGGTGCTTGCCCATCGTTGCGGTGTCGAGAAATGGTCGAGCTCCCGATGAACGGGAACGGCGCCGAAACACGGTCGCCGGAACGAATGGAATGGGAGTCGAAATGGCCGCGAAGAACATCACCACCGGAACGGCGACCGGGAACGGCGTCATTGGCGCGCAGGGGACGGTTGACAATGTGGCGGGTACGCCCGGCGGGGAGCGTCCGGCGGGGGCGGCTGGCGCGGTGTGGGACGCGCTGACGGCCAACCCGGGGGCGACGGTAGGAACGATCGCGGCGATGGCGGGTGTCAGCCGCGCGACGGTGGCGCGCACGCTGACCGCCCTGGAGGGCGACGGGCGCGCGGTGCGGACGCGCGGCGGTCGCGACGGCGGTAAGCAGCAGCCCGACACCTGGCACGCGACCGACGCCACCGGGCCCGACGACGCCGCGCCCGCGAACACGGAAGCCGACGCGGCGCCGACCGGGCCCGCCCCGGACGTGTCCGCCGACGGGCCGGAGGAGGCCCCGTCCGGCGGGGCTAACGGTGGCGGCGGCACGGACGCCGAGGAGATCGACGAAACCGCCCCTGGCGCTGCGACCACGGACGCGGACGGTGGTGAGGACGCGGAAGCAAAGTTGGACCCGGCGGCGGTCGCGGAGGCGCGGGACGCGCTGACGGCGTTGCGTGACGGGGTCACGGCGGCGCTGGCGGCGCTGGAGGCCGGGGACGGGAACGCGGCGCTGGTGGCGGCTGAGGGCGCCTACAGTGGTTCCGGGCTGGTGCGGCGGTTGGTGCGGGCGGCGGCGCAGGGACCGGTGCGGACGGCGTCGGGGCGGGTGCGGTCGCAGCCGGGGGCGATGCGCGCGAAGGTCGCCGCGCACCTGGACGCGCACCCCGGTACGGCGTTCACGCCGCATGAGGTGGCGAAGGTGATCGGTCATTCGGCGGGGGCGGTGTCCAACGCCTTGGACCGGCTCGCCGAGGCCGGTCATGCCGAGCTGGTGTGCGAACGCCCCCGCCGATTCACCACCACGCACCGTGCCGCGCCGGGCGCCGCCAACTGCGCGCCCCACACCGCCGGGCGCTCTGCGAAGGCCACCGCGTCCGCCGCGCGCTGACCGCCCACCCAACCGCCACGGGGGGCGGGCGCCCCACCGCCTGCCCCCGCACCACCAACCACCGCAGCCAGGAGGTATGTGATGACCACCGTCCCCGCCACCGCGTCCACCACCGCCCCGCCGACCACCGGCCCCGCGTCCACCGCCGCCGTAGCGTCCAGCACTGGCTCCACCGTGCCAGGCGCCGCGCCCGCCGCGCCGCCGTCAGGCGGTCGCCTGGGGCAGGGGGAGTTGCGGCGCCGGGTCGCCGGTGTGCTGGCTGACCGTCCGCAGACCGTGTTCACGCCGGGTGAGATCGCCAAAGAGTTGGGGCGGTCGGCGGGTGCGGTCGCGAATGCGTTGGAGACCCTGGTTGGGCGCGGGCAGGCCGAACAGGTGTCGGGGCGGCCGCGCCGCTACGGCGCCACGTCCACCACCCGGGACGCCCTCACAGGCAGCAACGGCACCGGTGCCGGGACGCGGCGGTCGGCGCGCACCGCGCCGACCGCCCCCGCGACCGTCGCAAGCACCACGACTGGCAGCCCGGCACCCGGTGCCGCGTCCAGCGTCGGTAGCGGTGCGGGGGCGGGTGGGAAAGCGGCGGCGCGGTTCGGGCGGGGGCCGGTGGTGCGTCCGAACGGGCAGACCTACCACCCGCGTGCGCTGGCGGACCTGCCGGACGTGGCGGCGCTGCGGCGGTTGCGTGAGGCGTCGATCGCGGCGCTGCTGTACGGGCCGCCCGGCACCGGGAAGACGTCCCTCGTCGAGGCGGCGTTCCCGGACCTGATCACGGTTGCCGGGGACGGTGACACCGCCGTCGCCGATTTCATCGGCGAGTACACCCAGGCCCCGGGCGGCGGTTACGAGTTCGTCTACGGGCCGCTGGTCACGGCGATGACCGAGGGCCGGTGCCTGTTCATCGACGACGCCACCCTCATCTCGCCGAAGGTGCTGGCGGTGGTGTATCCGGCGATGGACGGGCGCCGCCAGATCATCGTTAAGCCCCACAAGGGCGAGACGATCATCGCCAAAGAGGGCTTCTACGTGGTCGCCGGTCACAACCCGGGCGTGCACGGTGCCGTGCTGACCGAGGCCCTCGCCTCGCGGTTCGCCGCACAGATTCAGGTGTCCACCGACTATGACCTCGCGACCACGCTGAAGATCGAACCCCGCGCTGTGCGCGTCGCGCGGAACCTTTCCCGCCGCCAGGCCTCGGGTGAGATCGGGTGGGCGCCGCAGCTGCGCGAGCTGATCGCCTTCCAGAAGATCACCGAGGTACTCGGGGCCGAGGCGGCGGTTGCCAACCTGCTCGGGGTCGCCCCCGAAGAAGACCGTGACGCGGTCGCCGAGGTCATCAGCTCGGTCTACGGGCGCGCCGTCGCCCCGCTGGCCCTCGGCCGCCAACTCTGACCCGCACCACCCGCCCACGCGTGCCGCGCCCGCCCCGGCACTCATTCACCACCCACCAGGGGGAACACATGACCGCGCACATCGTCACCGCACCCGCTACCGGCCCGACCACCACCGCCACCGGTCCCGCACCCGCCCCGGGCGCGGGCGCCGCCGCCCCGGCGCCCGCCGCCGCGCCCGCCGGGGGCGGGGTGCGCGGGCAGTGGCTGCGGTTGTCGGCGGCGTTCACCGACGCCGTGGCCGACCTCAGCGACCGCGAAGACCTCACCGTGCAGTGTGCGCCCGGGCTAGGGCGCGGCGCGCCGGGGTGTTTCGTGCCCGCGCTGGCCACCATCGAACTGGACGGCGCGCACCTCCGCCAGCGGCCCGAGACGTGCGACCCCACCCGCCCCGCCGACCGGGCCCGGTACGCGGCGCTGTGGGGCGTGCTGGTGCATGAGGCCGCGCATGCCACCCACACCCGCTGGGAACCCCAGACCGGCGCGCCCGCCGCTGCGATCGACGCGGCCATGGCATTGGAGGAGTCGCGGATCGAGGCGGCGCAAGTACGGCGCCGTCCCGCCGACCGGCCCTGGCTGCGCGCCTCAGCCACCCACCTCATCCTCAACGACTTCTTCACTCCCACCACCTCAACCCCCACCCACCCGGCGCCCGCCGCCTCGACCGGTGCGACCGGCACCCCCGGCCCGGCCGCCGCTTCTGCGAGCGCACCGTCCGCTAGTACGCCGTCCGGCGCCGGTGCCGCTGCGGGGGCGACGGTGTCCACGCCAGGGGCCGCGATGACGCCATGGAACGCCGGACGCGCCGCCGCGCTGCTACTGGCCCGCACCGCCGCCGGAATCCTCACCACCGCCGAAACCGCGAAGCTACGCACAGTCGTGGTCGAGGTGCTCGGTGAGTCGCGGCTCAGCGCGCTGTCGGCGCTGTGGCACATCGCCCATACCACCCCCGACACCGACGGCGAGGCGATGCTGGAACTCGGGCGCCGGTGGTGCCGGATCATCGGCACCCGCCCCGACCACCCCGCACCCACTCCGCCACCCGGCACGCCCGGCGCCTCCGGCGACCCCTCACCTCTGGTCAAGGCGGTCGGCGACACTCTGATCGCCGTGCACAACGCGCCCGACACCGCCGCCACCGCACCCGGCACCGCGCCGGAAGTCACCGCTACCGACCGAGGAGAAGAACGCCGGCAAGAGAAGAACGTGCGCGAACAGGCGCAGCGGGCGGCGCGGCGGGTGTTCGCACCCAGCACCACCTCGACCACCCGGCGTGGCGCCACCGCCATCACCGGCACCCGCACCCCCACCCCCGCCGAACAAGCCGCCGCCCGCCGACTGGCCCGGCAACTGCGCGCCGCCGCACACCGCGACCGCGTCACGACCCGCAGCACCTCCCCAACCCCGCCCGGACGCCTCAGCATGCGCGGCGCCCTCGCAGCCGACGCGCAGCGCGCCGCCGGGGCCACCCCGACCGCCGAACCCTTCACCCAGACGATCCGGCGCCACGTGCCCGCCCCGCCGCTACGAGTCGGGATCGCCTGCGACGTGTCCGGATCCATGAACGCCTTCGCCGCTCCCGTCGCCTCTGCCGCCTGGATCATCTCCCGTGCCGCCGCACACGTCTCCGACGCCGTGTCCGCCTCCGTCATCTTCGGCGCCCGCGTACGGGCCCTCACTCACCCTGGACGTGCCGCCGCCGCGGTCCCGGTATTCGCCGCCAACGACCCGCGAGAGGACTTCACCACCGCCATAGACGCCCTCGACGCCGCCCTGGACCTGACACGTCCCGGCGCCGCCCGCCTGCTGGTGATCGTCTCGGACGGCCGTTTCAAAGACGACCACCCCGCCTTCGGGCAGAAACGCCTCGACCGGCTCACCGCCTCAGGGTGCGCTGTGCTGTGGCTCGCCCCCGACCAGCACCCCACCGTCATGCGCGGCGCCCACCGGCTCACCCTCACTGACCCCGCCCAAACAGCCGAAACCATCGGCACCGCCGCCACCCGCGCCCTCCGCAGCACATAGACACCCCGCCGCGTCCCCGCCCGGGTGCGAACCTGGGCGGGGCGCGACCAGCACACCGATCGCACCCCGCCGAACCGCACACCTGCACGGAGATTCCAAGGCCGACCACACGGCGCACATGGCACCCGCGTACACCGACCGGTACCCGGCCGCAGGGCCCGCACAACGCAACCAGGTGACCGCCACAACGTGCGCGTGCGCCCCCGCCTGAATGGAGTTACCGGTGGTCAGCGCAGGTCGCCGCTATGCCAAGGGCCGCGTGGCGCCTGGAAGGCGGCGCGAGCCGACACCCAGCATTGACCCCCACGGATTGGCTCTCCAAGGATTCACCGCCCGGAATAACTCGACGGCAGCACCACAGGCCAGCAGGCGGCTCAGCCGAAGGACGAGTTGGCCTTGCCGCCGTCGACCTCACCGATCAATGAAGGGATTACCGATGGACACCACCCCGACTACCGCCTACGGCCCCGAACCCCACTCACTTCTCGACCACCTTGAACTGTTGGGCGAAGCCCTGCAGCGCGTAGTGATCACCGACCGTGCCCGGCACCCGAACGCCTATCGGCAGATCAGCGACGAGCTGATCGTCGCCGTCCGCAACACGCTGGGCGCCGCCGAGCCGATTCTGGGCGCTCGAGACGTCCTGGCCGCCGCACTGCGGGATACCGCCGCGCGCCAAAGGGCGGCCCGACACTGCCCCCACACCGGCACGGCTCCTTGTTGCCACCACGCGCACCGGGTCTCGACGTCCCCGCTGGACATCGCCACCCGCGCCCTGGTCGGAGACGACAGTGCGTGAGCTGAACCACCGGGCTCGTGCAGGCCAGACGCTGACATCACGCACGACCCATCGCATCACCACGGAAGACAGACACCGATGACCAAGACCCTCAAGGACATGGCCCGCGCCCTGGCCGGCGACTTCGACTTCGATCATGTCGACTACGGATGGGATGACAAGCGCGAACGGAACGAGCTGACCATCGTGGTGGCGGGAAACAAGTACGAGGTGCTGCTGCAGTACGTCGTTGCGGCCCGCGCTGACCCGCCGCCGGTGCTCGGCGATGAACTCGCCTCGTCCGGAAGCAGCGAGTTCGCCTACGAGGTGTTCGCCGATTGGAACGACCAGGGCCGCCGTGGATACAAGCGCGTCGCCCTGTGCGACGACGACACAACGGTCCTAGCGCTGCTCCGGGGGCTCCGCGCCGAGTACGCCGCTCGCGAGGGCTTCCCGCTCAACGTGCCTGAGCAACCGGGCTGGGCAACAGACGGCTAGAGCCGGAGCAGAAGGGAAGAGCGTCGGCGGCCCGAGCAGGCCCTGCGCCGCGGGGCGGGTCCTTGATCATGGTGAAGTCTGCAACGGGCCGTCGCTCGAAGACGAATCGACTGGGGATGGGCTGTTCTCGGCGCTGATGATCTGCTTGACCTTGCGGCGGTCGAGGCAGTACTTCTCAGCCAGATACCGCTGCGACAGAGGGCGGCCGGGGCCGTTGAGGCTTGCCTGGTATTCGGCCAGTACCGCTTGCTCCACGGTCTGCTCCACTTCGGCGCGCCCGGGAACCAGTTGCTCCGGCGTGGTGCACTGCTGGGGTTCGGCATCGGCACGCGGTCGTATCGCGTTGCGGATAAGGATCATCAGGAGTTTGAAGGAGCCGATGAGGGCGAGCGCGGGCCATGCGCTGATCAGGGCACCGATGACGCCGTGCGCGGCGCCGTGTACCACGTTGGCACCGACGGTCGCCACGATGCCCGCTGCCAGGCTCCACCACGCCAGCGCGGGCGCCGGACGGCTGCGGCGCCCGGCATCCAGCACGACCATCGACGCGGCCCAGATCAGCCCGTCCACGGTGACGGGCACCAGCCGCGCCGTCAGGCCGTCCTCTCCGTGGGAGCGGGTGAGTTCGAGGATGTGCTGGTAGGAGATGACCGCGGCGACGCCCGCGACCGCGATCACGGCGAAGGCCGTGGTGGCCTGCGTCAGACGGTCGGCCCATATCGCCGCCTGCTGTGCCCGCTCGGGGGAGCGTGCCCGGTCTTCTTTGCGGTTGTGTGCGTTCATGAGCGTGTTGCGGTGGGGCGGGTGAAGCCGAGGAGGCTGGGACGGGTGTAGGGCTGGATTTGGACGACGGTGCCGGTGTGGGGTGCGGCGACCATCTTTCCGGCGCCGATGACCAGGCCGACGTGTCCGGGATTGGTGGTGGAGGTGCCTGGTCCGGAGTTGAAGAAGACCAGGTCGCCAGGCTGTTCTTGGCCGTTGGTGATGTGGTGGCCTTGGCGCCACTGGTCGCCGGAGACGCGCGGGAGGGTGACGCTGGCGGCGCGGTAGGCGGCATAGACCAGGCCGGAGCAGTCGAAGGCGTTCGGGCCTTCGGCGCCCCACCTGTACGGTTTGCCGAGTTGCCCACGGGCGAAAGCGATCGCCGCAGCGGCCGCCTTCCCCGGCGGCATCGCCGCGAAGGCTCCAGGGATGGCGCATCTGCCGCCAGCCGTCTCGTCTCCTTGTGCCGCGTAGGCGCTGGCTTGGCGGAGGACGAGGTCGACGTACTGGTCGGAGTGGTTGTACTGGAAGAGCGCGGCGCGGACTTTTCCGGGTGCGCCGTTGTGCTTGAGGTAACGGGCAGCGGCCGGGATCGCGTCGGCCGGGTCGTAGATGTTCGTTCGTCCGTCTTTGTTGCCGTCGACCCCGAATGCTTTCCAGGTCCCGGCGAGGAACTGCATGGGTCCTGCGGCGCCCGCCGGGTTGGTGCCCGAGCGGATGCCCGAGCCGGGCCCGCGACCGTGGTCGGACTCGACCTTTCCGACGGCGGCCAGCACGTTCCAGCCGATTCCGTACTCGGCTCCGGCCTTGCGGTAGAGGACCAGATACGCAGGCGGAATCGCGGCGGCGGAGCTACCTGGTGGAGGCTGACAGACGGTCTGTCCGGAGCTGGGGATGACGGCGCTGATCACCGCGACGAGCATGCCCATCAGTACGAGGACGCCGACAAGTGCTCCGATTGCCAGGGGCATCAGTGGCCCGCCGGGTCATCGTTGTTGGGTCGGGGTTGGTCGCGCCGGGTGATGATCGTCCACAGATCCGCCAGGTCGACAAGGCGGTATCGGGGACCGGTGGCGTCGGCGGGCTGCCAGACGGCCCCGGCGGGCCCGTTGACCGAGGTCGTGGGTGTGTGAACAGCGGTGGCGACCGGTACCTCGGGTGTGCCGAGAAGGCGCCGGAAGTTGGCTTCTCGTTTTGGTGAGGGAAGCCAGAACAGGACGGGTGTAGTGGTGCCGGTGGCTTCGGCGAGGTCGGCGTAGCTGCCGAGCTTGGCCGCCACCCGGGCGAGGGTTTCGGTGCCGGTGTCGTGCTCAAGGAAGAAGTCCAGCGTGCTCGATACGCCGTCGGCGCGGGTCTGGGTCCAGCGGCCGAAGGCATCTGGCCGGGCGAGATCGCCCCACAGGGCCGCGCAGCGTTGTTCCGACCACCACTGCTCCACAGCGCCGGCTTGGTGCCGGGCGCAGACATGGAGCGAGACGAAGAACTCGTTCACGCCGATCTGGTGTGCGAGGCGCGGCGAGACGGCAATGGCGGTGGCGGTGTCCTGCCGGTATCCGAACTCGGTGATGTTCTGGCCGTGCTCGACGGCCAGGACGTGCGCGCCGACGGGCCCGAGGACCCAATGCCAGGGTTTGGAGCCGACGGGCGTCCAGGGACGGAACCGCAGGAGTGCGTGGTGGCGGTGCAGGTGGTTAAGGCGCTGCCGTGCCCGCTCCGGGGTGGGAAAGAACAGCCGGGTGAGTTGCCCGGTGGTCAGGACGCGGTGTTCCCAGACCAGGGTCAGCACCTCCCGGTCGCGGGCGGTCAGCCGATAGGCCAGCTCCGCGACCACCTCTGCGGAAACACGTGGCGCACGGATTTGGCTTCCGCGCAGCCGAGTGCTCGTCGTGTGCGGTCGGGTCATCGCCGCTCCTCCGCAGGCGGTATGACACGCGCGGTCACTGTGGCCGCTCCATCAGGCAGTTCAGGGGAAGCGGACGGTGCGAGCGTTGAGGCGTCCAGGTCCCGCAATCCGACTTCAGGGATCGAGCGTGCGGTGTGCTGCGGTGAGAATCGTTCGCGGGATGCGTGGCGGACGGCGGTTGCTCGTCCGGGGATGGGGTCGGGGAGCGGGCGGGTGCGGAAGGTGAAGGCCGGGGTTGGGGCGTTGCCGTCCATGAGTCGGGCGGCGGCTTGGTAGGCGCCCAGGTGGGAGAGGTCGTGCGGGGACAGTAATGGCGTGGTGTGGCGGGCGAGGTCGGCAGCGTCTTCGGGCGAGGCGGCGAAGTAAATCTTGTTGCGGGCGTCGGCGGAGACGGCTTCGCGGAGATCTTTAGGGAGCTGGGAGAGGTGTTGGTGGGCGATGGTGAGGCTGAATCGGTAGGCGCGGGCTTCGGCGAGGATGTCGCTGATCGAGCCGGGCAGGTTGAGGAAGTTGTGGGCTTCGTCGATGTAGGCGGCGGCGTCGGGGCGGTCGTGCTCGGCTTGGATGGAGCGGGGCGTGATGGCCTGCCAGGTGTGGGCTAGCAGCAGCGAGCCGAAAAGGCGGACGGCGTCCTCGCCAAGGACGCCTTTGGGGAGGCGGGCGAGGATGAGGCCGCCGGAGGCGAGGGTGTCTGCAAGGTCGACGGTCGACGCGCTGCCCGAGAGGGTGTCGCGGATGAAGGGGCGAAGCAGGACGGCGCGGAGTTTGTTCATGACTGGGCTGATCATCGAGGCGCGTGCGGCTGGGGTGAGTTCGTCGTAGGCGGCCCAGAAGCCGCGGAGGAGTTCGTCGGTGAGGCGTGAGGTGACACGGGCGCGGTAGGCGATATCGGTCAGCAGGGTGGGGATGTCGCCGAGGGTGGCCCGGGTCCCGTTGACGCGGGTGAGGGTGAGGCAGGCGGAGCGGAGCAGGTCGTCCAGGCGGGGTCCCCAGGCGGAGGTGAAGCAGCGGCGGAAGGTGGTGACGATCGACTCGGCCGCGAACGCGGCATCGTGGCCGGCGAGGACGTTCAGGCATGGTGGCCGTCCTGGTGCGGCGGGGTCGAAGACCGCGGTTCGGCCGATGGCGCGTTCGGGGAGGCGTTGGAGGACCTCGGCGATCAGGTCGCCCTTGGGGTCGATCACCAGAGCGCCGCGTCCGGCGGTGGCGTCGGAGAGGATGAGGTTGGCCAGGAAGGTGGATTTGCCGACGCCGGTCTGGCCGAGGACGTGCAGGTGCTGGCGGGCGCCTTCCACGGTGAGTCCGACCGGCCGCGGTGCACCGGCCTCGGAGTCACCCAGGATGCGGACGCCATTGCCGGAGACAGGGACGGCCGGTGAGGGCGCGACCGGGCGAGCACCGGCCCGGGTGACGCCGGGTGCCGCCAGGTCGTAGGGCAGGTGCGCCATCGCGGCGAGTTCGTCGACCGACAGCAGGTAGCCGCGGTGCAGGCGCCGCTCGGCCAGCCGTGCGGCCGGGTTGTGGAGTCGGCGGCGGCGCAGGTACTGGTGGCCGGAGGTGAACAGCGCGAAGGTCGAGGCGGTCTCATGAGCATGCGCGCGCAGCCATCCGTTGTCGATCTGGTCGGGGTGGCGGCTGGCGACGCCGTACAGGATCTGCACCTCGAAGCGGGGCCGGGTGGCTTTGCCGAGGATGGCGCGCACTTGTTCGGCGCGTTCGGGATGCTGGCGGGTGAGTTCGCTGGGGTTGCGATGTCCGGACATTCCGGGCGTGAGCAGGTCGAACAGGTGACCTTGCGGCGCGGTGGACCGTGCACCGCGCAGCGCCGAGGCGGCCCGGTAGGCCTTGGTGAGGCGGTGGCCAGTGGCGGGGCGGGCCAGGATCTGCACAGCCAGGTGCTCGCCCTCGGCCAGCCCGGACGCGGCGCCGAGGAGCCCTCGTAGCGGGTCGGCATCGTGGTCGCTGGCGAGCGGGAAATGCTCGGGCCGGGCTAGTACCAGACGCCCGCCTGCTGCCTTGTGCTCCTGGTCGCGTGGGAGTGGCGAGGTAGCCGGCTGGGTGGTGAGTGTGGCGCCGGGCCAGGACGCCCGGATGGTCTTCTCGACCAGACCAGGCGGGATGACGCCGGGAACCCAGACGTGGAAGCGGACACCGTTGTGGTCGGCGCGATACTCGAACGCCAGGTGCGGCTGCCCGAAGACCAGGCGCTTCCAACAGGGCAAGGTGAGGCCGATGAGGCGGGCCCACCAAGCGGCGGCGCTGGCCGGCTCCACCTTCGGTGGCACTGCCACCTCGACCAACCGCGCGCCCGGGGCGAACCTGCTGTTGCGCCAGTCCCACAACAGCCAGCGGGCACTTGTCCAAGCGGCGGCAGCTCCCACGATGCCCAGCGCGGCGATGGGGCCGTACTCGGCCGCCAGCTCGACGAGCCTGTGCGGCGGGTCTGCGAGGTCCGAGAGCAGCCTGTACACGCCGGTACCGCTGGTGGCGTCCGGCAGGATTGCCGTTCGGATCATCACTGGTCGGCCTCCGTGTTCATGGCTGCAGGGGTCTTGTCGTGTTCGGTGCGCATGGCGAGCTCAGCGGGGTCGGTGGTGACGAGCCGGTGTTCGTTCGGACTGGCGATAGCGGTGAAAGCGGCCCGGTCTGATCCGGCACCGGTGCCGCACAGCAGTCCCTGGCCTCGGTCGGCGGACAGCAGAAAGGTCTTCTCACCGTCAGTGAGGTCGAAGGCGTCGGTGATCTGGTCGATGGCCTGGGGTGCTTGGCGGAGCAGGATCTGGGTGGCGGAGTTGGCGATCACGGCACGCCCCAGGTCGGAGGAGAGGAGGTCGCCGGCGTCCTGCGTGACGACGGCGAGTCCTGCCCAGTGTTTGCGGGCGGACTTGGCGAGCCGGTACAGGAACCGTGCGCCCTCGGTCTCGCGCATGAGCGTCCAGGCTTCGTCGACCACAACCAAGCGGCGCCGCCGGTCGTCGGGGTTGGCGACGGCCCGCCAGATCGCATCCAGAGCCAGCAGCATCCCGACGGTGCGGACCTCGTCGGGCAGGTCGCGCAGCGAGAACACCACCAGGTGCCCGGCGGGGCGGGTGGTGGTGGGGCCGGCGAACAAGCCGCGGTAGGAGCCGGTGACGAACGGCACCAGCCGCGCCGACAGATCGGCTGCCGCGCCCGCGTCCGGCGTCTCCGTACGGGCGAGGACGTCGAGCTGGGTGGTGAGGTCACTCAGCACGGGTGCGGGGCGCACCCAGGTGCGGGGGTCGGAGTTGATGCCGCGGGCTCGATAGGCGGCAAGGACCGCGCGGTCCAGCACCGCCCGCGCCACCGGGGTGAGCGGCTCTGCCAGCATGGCCGCGATGAGGGTCTGCAGAAACAGGGCGCGGCGGATGAGAGTGTCGTCGTCCTGGTCCTGCGGGAGGTCGAAGGGGTTGAAGCAGACGCCGGGAGCGCCGAGAGCGATGTGGGTGCCGGCGACGTGGTCGCACAGGCGCCGGTATTCGTCTTCGGGGTCGATGACCGCGACGTGGACGTCCTGGTAGAGCAGCCGGAGGGTTTCGAGTTTGGTGAAGTAGGACTTGCCGGCACCGGAGCGGGCGAGGGTGACGGAGTTGTAGTTGTCCTGGGCGAACCGGTCCCAAAGCAGGACTCCGGCGGAGTAGGCGTTCAGCCCGTACAACACTGGTGTGTCGCCCAGCGCCGGTTGCAGGTCGGGTGAGGTGAAGGGGAAGGAGGCCGCCAGGGCGGCGGTGTCGAAGACCCGCCGCGCCCCGACCGTGTCGCAGGCGAGAGGCAGAGTGGTGGTCCAGCCCTGCAACGCGCGGAAGGTAGTGGGCTGTGCGTCCAACAACAGGGACGCGGCAAGCGCGCGCACCCGCTGCACCTCGCCCTCCAGCACGCCGGCGCCCGGAGCGTGGACGGTGAGGTACAGGCCGACGCGGAAGAGGCGGCCGTGGCCGCGAGCGAGAGAGGCGGCGAGTTCGGCGGCGTCGTCTGCTGCGGCTTCGGCGGCGAAGTCGGCCAGTCGGCCCTGCTGGGCGTTGGCCCGCGACGTCGACTCCAGGCGGGCGAGTTGCCGACGCAGCCGCTGTGCGGCGACCAGCGGTGGAACCGGGTCGATGTGCAGGGAAACGTCGAGGCGTCCGGGGTAGGTGAGCAGCGGTTCCAGCCAGCCCGCGCCGACCTCTCGCGGGTAGCCGGTCACGGCGAATGACGCGCACAAGCCGGCTGGCAGCTCCAGCGACCGGGCGTTGACGCGCACCGCCGACGGACCCACTCTCGGAAGGCTCAGGCCATCTCCATGGCCGTCTTCCACAAGGCCATTTCCGGGGGCGGCCGGGGCGGTGAGGCCGAGCGTGTGTGCGAGTGCGCTGAGTGAAGGTCGCATCATGCCTCCTGCCGGTGAGTGATCACGTCACCCAGAGCGGAGTTATCCACAAGATGGGCCTCTCCTGGGGACAGCGATTCGGTTAGGACGGCGATGGCGCTGTCGGCGTCGAGGACCTCGGCCGGGACGGCAAGGGCGGCCAGGCTTTGCACGGCTTCGGTAGCGCGTCGCAAGGCGACTGCAGCGGCTGAGTCACGTCCCACCGGCGCCGTTCGTGCTGCCGCCACGCCAGGACGGAAGCAGGGGGTGAAGCTGGGACATGGCCGGTGATGACGATGAGGACGTGCCGGATGAGCAGGTCGTGCGTGTCGCCGAGGTCGGTGAGGAACGCGGAATGCTCGAACGCGGCCTGCTCCAGAGCCGGATCCGGAAGGGCAGGTGCGTGCTGGCTGATGTGGTCGGCCAGCCCGGTCAGGTCGACTGGGCTGGCTTGGATGAGGATCTGGACTGGCGCGTCCAGGGAGTTGAGCCAGCGGCCGAACACCGCCACCAGCCCGGCCTGCTCGCGTGGTGTCCGCAACCCGAAGGCGAGCGTGCCGGCGCGGACGATGATTGCGACACCGCCGTCGGCCAGTTCCAGTGCACCGTCTTCGCGGACGGCACGCACGGGTAGCCGCAAGGGTTCGGGCAGGCGTCCGCGCATCCGGCACCAGGCCGGTGGCGGCTGTACCGACTCTGCGGCGGTGACGTGTTCTTTGGAGGCGCGCAGGTGACGTAGGGCGGCCAGGATGTAGCGATCGAGGTTCATGCCGTCGTGGCGGGCGACCGCCAGCACGAATCCGACCGCCGCGACCGGGACCAGCAGCGCCGCTAGCACTGGGAACGGCATCAAGGGGCCGAGGGTGAAGAAGATCCAAAGGGTGGTGGCGGCGGTGCCGGCCAGGATCGCCAGTTGCCGGGTGGTGAGTCCGTAAAGGATCTTGTCGGGCTGGTCGACGTCGGCGGGGATCTTCACGCTCATCGGCGTTTCGGCATATTGCTGGTGGCGAGCGGTCATCGGTGCCTCCGGGACTTCGGCGGGTCGATCCACAAGGTCAGCTGTCGGCGCGGGACAGGCCGTCTGGGCATGCCGGGGATCATCAGCTGTCGCGACCGCGCTGGCGCATTCGACGGCGCTGGCGTGCTCGGAGCGGACTGCCGGGGCACTCGGGTGGCGGGGATCGGCAGAGCCAGTTGCCTCGGCCGACGCGCTCTGGGCGTGGTGGCAGGCGCGGGTTGGGCGGGGATCGGTAGCGCCAGCTGCATCGGGTGGCGGGCTCCTTGCCTATCGCTGTTGGACTCGGGGCCAGACGGTCGTCCTGGTGGCATCGAGATCGCTCCTGGTGGCATCGGGATTGCCCCGCCGGGCAGCGCCAGCGGCTCCACGGAACTCGGTAGCTCCAGCGGTGTGCGTGAAGCACCGGGCAGCGCCAAGGCAGCGCGAGACGGGCTGGGCAAGGCCGGTCCTGGACGAGGGGCCGGCGGCGGGAACGGAGGCGATGGAGGTGGCAGAGTCGGTGGCGGTGTTGGTGGAGCAGGCGATGGGGTTGAGAAGTTGCTCGCGGGGCCGCGGCGGTTCATCAGGGCGCCCAGGCCGCGGTAGAGGATGAGGCTCTTGACTAGTCCGGTGAGCAGGCGCGGCTGGGCCTGCCGCCAGATGGTGCGGGCGACCCAGGCGGGGACGCGGACCATCACCCACAGCAGGCATAGCGCCAGCAGCAGGTCGACGGTGCTGTTGGAGGCCAGGCCCGGGAAGTGGCCGTCGGTTCCCTTGACGCTGGAGAACATCAGCCGAAACGCGGTCGCCAAGATCAGCGACTGGCACACTCCGATGGCCAGCACCCCGGTGATGCTGCGCCACCACAACCGCGCCAGCCCGTCGGTCGCCGGCAGGGCATGGAAAATCAACGCCACCGGTGCGGCGGCGATCAACACCATGGTCAGCGCGACGCGGACGATATAGATGAACCCCACGCACAGCGCCAGCACCACCACGCCCAATCCGATCAGGATCGTGAACGGCTGCGCCGGGACCAGATTGGCGACCACGTATCCGGCGATCACCTTGGCGACCCGGCCGGGGGCGACCGCCTCGGCCCCGGCTTTGAGGAACGCGCCGGCCAAGCCGTTGGCGAACGTGATCCCGTAGCCGATGACGATGAGGCTGAGGTTGGAGGCCAAGAACGCCCCCAGCAGCCGCGCCACCAGTTGCCCGGGCGTGAGCTCGCCGCCGGGCAGCGAATGCCCGGCCATGAGCAGCACTCCGCCGACGGTGATGATCAGCACGTAGCAGGTATTGGCGATGGTCTGCGCCACACCCCACAGGTCCTTGGCGCGCGCCATGTCCGGCGAGTCCAGCGGCGGGGTGGCCAGGACCGTCTCGGCCAGCAGGTTGAAGATCGGCTTTGCGGCACTGGTGACCAGATCAGCGAACCAGCCGTTCACCGCCTGCTTGGCCATGCACCCCATGTCCATGAATCCGCACCCGGAACCGTCCTCGCCGTTGGCCGGGTCCTGACCGCCCGGAGTCGCCGGAGCCGGCGAGCGCCCCGGCGTCGGTGACGGCGCCGGACCGCCGGGCGGCGGAGCAGGCTCGGAAGGCGGCTGCGATGCGGGCGCTGGAGAGTGCGGCGGCGCGGTCTGCGGGGACGGGGACTGTGGCGGCGGGGTCTGTGGTGCATCCGGTGACGGGTTGACCGTCGGATGTGGCGCAGGGTCAGCGGCTCCCAGGGCCGGACAGGCTCCTGCATACACCAGCGCGGCGGCCATCAACACGATCAGCGGCGCCGCCGCCAGGGTGAACGCCGCAGACCTACGCGTCCAGGCGGGTCGGCTAGCGGTTGCGGTCACGAGGGCGTACCGACGATGCTCTGGAGCATCTTCACCAGCAGCGGCGCCAGCACCGCGACCGAGTACCCGATCGCGGCGTACCGCAGGGTCTTCTTGGCCGCCTCCACCTCGCCGGGGTCGCCACCGGCGAGCATGTAGCGGACCCCGCCGATCGTGGCGAACAGTGTCGCCAACCCCACCAGCAACCCCACGATCACATTCCGCAGGTTGTCGATCACCTCCTTCAGCGAAGCCGCTGCGGCGAGGTGCGTGCTGGCATCGGCCACTCCGGGCACCAGCAGCGCGGTCGCCGCGCATCCGGCCGTCCACACCAGCGACGCGGCCACCAGCCGCCGCCGGGATGGTCGGGGCCTGCGTTCGGCACCGGGGGCGATGAATGTTCGGACGGTGGTGGACAGGCCTGCGGCGGGCCGCCGCGGGTGGCGGTCGACCGGCTGTGGGCTTCTGCGGGTGCGCATGGCAGCGTCTCCGGGACGAGTCGGTGCGGATTCGGCTGCCAGCCGGATCACCAGGAGCGGTGCGGCCCTGGGCTTCGGGTGTCCTCCTTGGCTGGACACGAGTGACGGAATGGTGCGGCGGGGACCGGGTTCTGGCCGGCCGCCCGAGGCCCGCACCGTTCACCGGTGATCTCGACTGGCACCCATGAAGCACCGCCCAGCAGCCCAGAATTCAGAGATCGGCCGCATTTCTTGATCAATCTTTGAAGCACTGATAGAGCGGTTCCTTCACCCGGAAACCCCAGCCGACAACAAGTTCACAGCTTCTCGGCGGCCACGCCCCAGCGAGCACACAGCCCAAAAGCCGGTCCCGTCATCTTGACCAGATACTGACGCAGCAGATCCTGAAAACCAGGCTGTTCAGCGGTGCTTCATAAGTGCACGGGGATCGGGTGGCCGCCACGGGTCACCCAGCACATGAACTGCACACCGTCCGACCCGAATCGCTTGCCGAGCAGCAATAACCGCCCGATTCAGCGGCGAATGGTCCCATTGACCGTCTGGCTGTGCTCGGACTCTCCCGAAAACAACCCGACGGCTCGAACCGACGCTCACCCGAAACGGCCCACGTCAGCCACCATCTGCGTCCGGCACCGCCAAGCCGTCGGCCGCGAGTTGGCCCGCCACCTCATCGGCACCTGCACGCGCGAAGGCGACCTGGTCGCCGAGGGCTTCACCACCAGCGAGGCCACCCTGACCGCCGCCGCAGAACTGGACCGCCGCGCCATCGCGCTGGTCCCGCACTTCCCGCTCGCCCAGCACATCGGCACCCGCCTGCGCGCCACCCTGAACACCGCCCAGCTGGGACGCGTGCAGATGCGCCCGACACGGCCCGACCAGATCACCCGCGGGCTGGCCGACCGGCTCGGCGACGTCGCCCTGGTCATCGCCGCGCCACCGCCTTATGAGACCGGCGGACGCCCGCCGCGACAGCCCACCGAACGCGAGTGTGCGGCGTGCCGGGCCGAGCTGTGGATGCTGACCAGCCAGCAGCTCGGGCTGTTCCTGGCCGGAGCGTGGCGAGTCCTGCGGCCCGGTGGCGTCCTGGCGGTCATCACCACACTCCACCACCACGCCGGACGCCTCATCGACCCCGCGCCCCGCATCATCGGTCACGCCCAACGCGTCAGGTTCCGCTACGCCCAGCACGTCATCGCCCTGCGGGTCCCCATTGACGACGACGCCTTGGTCGTCCAGGCCGGCCCCGCCGATCTGGCCCAGCTGCGCGACACCGGTTCGGCGTCGCTGCCGCCCACCGTCAACGTCCACGCCACCGTCTCGCTGTTCACCAAACCACCAAGGACTGCGGAATCGGACGGTCCCGAAGGCCCGAACGGCGGGAGGACGCGATGAACCACCAGCCGACCCGCAACGAGTTGACTCGACGGGAGTTCCTGGCATCGGTGCTGGCGACCGGGCAGCGCCCATCCCGGCTGCAGCGCCACGGCCGCTACACGCCCGAGTCGATGCGTCACCCGGGCAAGATGCTGCCCGCCATCGCCTCCACCGTCATCGACGCCTTCACCCAGCCCGGAGACCTGGTCATCGACCCGATGTGCGGGATCGGCACCACCCTCGTCGAGGCCATCCATCTACGCCGCGACGCCGCCGGCATGGAGTACGAACGCGCCTTCGTCGACCTCACCCTGAACAACCTCCGCCACGCCCACGCGCAGGGCGCCACCGGTCGTTACCAGCTGGCCTGCGGTGACGCCCGCACCATCGCCACCGTCTATAAGGAACTGCGCGGAAAGGCAGCGTTGGTCCTGACCTCACCGCCCTACGGCTCCCACACCCATGGGCACATCCGTTCCAGTCGAGACAACGGCGGTGGCAAGGTCCTCAAACGCCACCACCGCTACTCCACCGACCGCGGAAATCTCGCCCACCAGCCCCTCTCGGGCCTGCTGGACGGCTTCGGGCGCATCCTGGCCGGCAGCGCCCTGCTGTTGCGTCCGTGCGGTGTGGTCGCGGTGACCGTCCGCCCGATCCGGGTCAAGGGCGAGCTGATCGATCTGCCCGGCATGGTGATCGACACCGCCGCCCGCAACGGCCTGATCCTGGCCAGCCGCTACGCGGCGCTGCTGGCCGGGCTGCGCGGAGGCCGACTGGTCAACAGGACCTCGTTCTTCCAGATGCTGGAGACCCGCCGCGCCCGCGACCGCGGTCTTCCCGCCTGCGCCACCGCCCACGAAGACCTGCTGCTCTTCCACCGAGCCGCCGACCTTCAGGGAGACCGGTGATGGCCCGCACAACCGACCACGACCGGAGACCCGATCGGGTCAGCGAAATGCTGGCGGTACTGCAGCTCGGCCTGTGCGCGCGGTGCGGGCGAGCCCGCTACGCCACCCGAACCGATGCCCGCCGGGCCGCCCGAATCGCCGCTCCGGGGACCCGGCTGCGCGCATACCGGTGCGGAAACGCCTGGCACCTCACCTCATCCAATGCGCCGCAGTTCGTCGCTCCTCCCGTCACTGTCGTCCGGGTCTTCGGACCGCGTCGGCAGCGAGGGCTTGACCGGCGACCCGGAGACAAGGGTGCATACCGACGCTCCGGACTGCATGGCCACGGGCGTCCGCAGGATGTCCCGTGCCGCCCTAGCTACCCGGACGACACCGATCCGCTGGAGGACCCACATGCACCCCGCACCGCCGCCAGCCGCCACCAGGGGCGGCGCACCCGCCGCCGGGGCGGCCCGGGTGCCGGTGGTGTGCGGTGAAGGGACTGACGGCGGCGGAGATCCGTTCGCTGCCCGCCACCATCGACCTGGTCACCGCGGGACGGGTGTTCGGGGTCGGACGCACCAAGGCCTACCAGCTCGCCCGCACCGGCCGCTTCCCCTGCCGGGTGCTTCAGGTCGGGCGCAGCTACCGCGTCTGCACCGCCGACCTGCTCACCGTCCTCGGGCTCGCCCACGACCGGCCGATCCCAGGCGGGCCGCCTGCACACCATCAGAAAGAGAACTGAATGACTGCCCAAGGAAGCACGTTCAAGACCTGCGGATGCCGCAACGACGAGGGCAAACGCCTGGGTAAGAACTGCCCGAAGCTCCGGCGCAGCAACGGCCGCTGGAGCAGCACCCACGGAACCTGGAAATACCAGCTGGAACTCCCGCTGACCGCCGCAGGCGTCCGCCGCAACCCGCTCCGGAAAGGTGGATTCGCCCGCCAGGAGGACGCCGAGACCGAACTGAACCGCGCCAAGGAACTCCTGGCCATCGCCGGTGCCGACGAGACCGCGCGAGTGCAGATCGCCGACCTCATCACCGCCACCGTCCGGGCCACCAAACAGCTCCCCGAACCAGAGGAGGTGCGACGTAAGATCCGCACTGGGCAGGACCTGTCGCGGTCGGTGACGGTGGGGGAATACCTAGACCAGTGGCTGGCCGGGCGCCGCAACCTGCGCGAGGGCACCCGCCGCAGCTACGCCCAGCACATCCGCCTCTACCTCAACCCCCACCTCGGGCACATTCCACTGAACCGGCTGCGCGTCGGCGACGTCGACCGGGTCTTCGACGCCATCGACGAACGCAACCAGCAGGTCGCCCGTGCCCGCCAAACCCTCGACCCCAAACTGCGGGCCAAGGTCAAGGGACAGCGGATGGTCGGCGCGGCCACCAAGCACCGCATCCGCGCCACCCTGCGCTCGGCGTTGGCCAAGGCGGTCCGCGAGCGCCTCATCGACATCAATGTCGCCGCCCTGGTCGAACTCCCCTCGGGCAAGGCACCCAAGGCGCTGGTGTGGACCGACGAACGCATCACCCAATGGCAGCACGACTTCGCCGCGCACATCGAGACGATGAACGCCCGCCGTCGGCGCCTGTCCCAACTCGAGCCGCACAAACGGATCGGCCAGAACATCAACCGCCTGGACGCCTACATCGGCGCCCCACGCCCGTCGCGCGTCATGGTGTGGACACCAGCCCTGACCCGTACGTTCCTGGACCGCGCCCGCGGGCACCGGCTGTACGCCCAGTTCCACCTGATCGCCTTCCGCGGGCTGCGGCGCGGGGAATCATGCGGCCTGCGCTGGGCCGACCTCGACCTGACCTCCGGCACCGCGACGATCCGCTGGCAGATCACCCAGATCGGCCCCGACACCTTCGAAGGCAAACCCAAGACCGACGCCGGAGAGGCCACCATCAACCTCGACAAAACCACCATCAAAGAACTCCGCGCCCACAAAGCGAGACAGAACACCGAGCGCCTCGCCGCCGGCGACGCCTGGACCGAGACCGGATTCGTGTTCACCACACCCACCGGCGGCCCGGTCGACCCCAACGAGGTCACCGAGCAGTTCGAGCAACTGTCGATGGAGGCCGGACTGCCGCCGGTCCGGCTGCACGACCTGCGCCACGGCGCCGCCACCTTCCTGCTCGCCGCCGGATACGACCTCAAAGTCGTCCAGCAGACCCTGCGCCTGTCATCCCTGGCCATCGCCGCCGACATCTACACCAGCGTCCTGCCGCAACTCGCGCAGCAATCGGCCGAAGACGCCGCCGCCGTCGTCCTGGGCGCCCACCGTCCGCGCCGTCGGCCCAGCGCCAAGGTCACCGAGATAGCGACACCACCGACCCCAGACCACGAAATGGCCGAGAACGAAGGCGACACCACCGAACCAGCGGCCGCAGCCGACGCGTCCTAACCAGCAACTCGCTGGCCGCCTGGCCGTGGGTGCGCGGGTATTTCGGCTGACGCCGGTCAGCCGAAATACCCGCGCAGCGCCGACACGGAACGCTTCGCCGTCGGTGCCGTTCAGTGGGCGTCGGCGGAGTCATTGAGGATGGCCTGGGTGCCGGCTGCGGTGCTCGCTGACGAACGTTTGCGGCGGATTCTGTAGAAGAAGTTCGGGACTCGTGGCCCGTCCCGCCGCAATAGAAAGGCGGCGTCCTGGATCTGGCGGCACTCGCCTGCGGGGAGCGACGCAGGCGTGCTCCGATAGTGGTCCCATAGGTCGTGGATGTCATTTTCAACCTGCTCACGGGCCACTGCATGGCGCCAGTGCTCGCGGGCGAGTTCGACGGAGTCGAGGAATGCCGGCGAGCTCGGTAGGAAGATCTTGATGAGGTAATCGGCGAGGGTGAGTTCTCCGACGATGGCGATGGTCGCTCCAACGAGAAACCAGCCGAGCCCCACGAGCAGGATGGTGGTGCCGTAGGCCTGATGGTCCCTGCGGCTCCAGACCGCGCTTTGGCGCTGACAGAGAAGCACGTCTGCTGGCCAGGGGGTGTTGCCGAGGTTGACGCTGAACCAGCCCCGATAGAAGGTGTCGTCGCTGATGTGGCTGGCGGCGGCGGCGATGTCATCGGGGACAGGCGGTCGTCCCGCGAGGGCCGTGTTCCACGGTAGGTGGAACAGTTTGGTGTCGTATAACTCGTGGGCGCGGACGGCCTTTCCGACGCCACGGCGTTCCAGCCCGCTCAAAACGGTTCTGCCGAGGACCAGCCATCCCGCGCTGATGGCCGCGAGGATGTCGGTGGTGGCGGGGATGGCGAAAGCGAAGATCGGAGCGGCGATGGCCAGGGTGAACGTGCCCGTAGTCCGGATCCTCCGCCACCATTGGGCATTCTTATACAAGTGGCTGTAGGCCAAGAGTCGCCGGAGGTGCTCGGGCTCGTCTTGGCGCTGGCTGATATGGGCGCTCTCCCCCGAGGGGACGGGCCGCAGGGGCGGAACGGCATTCACGACAAAGGGAACAGAGGGCCGAAGAGGTCCCGCCATGCCTGCAGGGCCGCGCCGGTACGCCCGGCCTGCTCCAAGCGGATCGCGTTCGTGCAGGTCACTTCCGCCTCCTTCAGCGCGAGCATCGCTCCCTCCATCATGGACGAATCGGCGTCGAGGACGCCGGAAATGTCCGGGCCCAGGCCTGCCGGGTCCGGCCAGACATCGGAGATCCGATGGGCGGCGGTGGCGAAGAATCTACGGAGCTCCCGTGGATGGCTGCCCGTCCAAGGCCCGCCGAGCAGTTCCAAGGCCATGACCTCGATCAGGAAGGACGGCTGGATGGGGTGCCCGGCGCCGGCGTTCCACTTCTTGAGCATCTTGACCAGTGGCTTCCACTGCTCGCTGAACTCCTTGTTGGCGGTCACGGCGAGGTCGTAATGGATCTTCGGATTGGTTGCGATCCACTCGCCGGTGACATCGTCGGGGATCAGGTAGTGGTCGCCGCTCCGGAAGGCCGGGACGACGTCGAACGAAACGACTTCGGAGTTCTCGCTGACGTCGTCGACGATCTTGATGCCGAAGTCAACGCGGACCGCGAATCTGTCGCAGGTCACACGGGCCTCTCCGTACAGGGGAGCAAGGATCGCCCGTATCGCGAGCAGGATCTCGCGGGGGTGGAGTTTGAGGTAGGCCGTGTCGTCGATGACGATCATGATGTCGACGTCGCGCAGCGGTTTGGTCTTGGTCTCGCGCCGATACGCGCCGGTGAGGAAGGTGTCGAGGACCTTCAGCGTCCCGGCGGCTTCGACCTGCTGGCGGATCTTGGTCTGGCGGCGGCTGGCGGAGTCGTTCTCGGTCTTGGTGGTCTGGAGGTTTGTGCGGAACTTGTAGAAGGCGTCGTTGGGCGTGAGCATCAGGCGCTCCTGGTGTGGTAGTCCAGGCTGGCTCCGAGGCTCCCGCCGGTCATCGCCGTGCCGATGCTGTGGCGAGTGAAGCCGTCGGTGGAGCGCAGCGTCGTGGTGGACCAGCCGGGCACGTCCGGGCGGCCAGGGGATGTGGTGGCGATGATGTGGTAGTCGCACCGACTGGGGTAGGAGCCGTTCTTCCGGATGGTGAAGTCGACCGCGTCGCTGTCGAGCCACAGGTCCCCGTCACCGTCGGCGTGGTAGCCGTAGTCGATCGTGAAGTCGAACCGACCGACGAGATCGTCTTCGGTCGGGCGGCCCGAGTCGTAGACCTCCAGGACGAGGCCCGTGAGGTGACGAGAACGGAGCCACTGCGTGATGCCGAGTTCCAGGACGTCCCATCGGCGGTTGATGTACGCGGGCTCCAGCCCGGTGCCCCGGATGATCTGGCGCAAGCCTCGAAGCATGCCCGTGGCTACGTGGGTGGCCGCATGGGTGTGCAGGTTGACGTGGACGCCGGTGCTCATGGACGCCTCAGTTCGTTCAGGTTGATGGCCGGTGTCGCCGATGTCGCTCCCGTGGTCACATCGGCGGAGGATGAGGCAGTGAGGCCCTCAGCAGTGAGGCCTTTACTGGTGTCGCGGACGGTGATGGCGGCCGTGTCGGCGAGCGCGGCGGCGGCCTCGTCAAGGTCGTCGGGGCCGCAGGGCAATGAGACTGACCAGCCAGGCTCGTTCAGACGTCCGCCGTACAGGGGTGTCTCGTCGTTGATCGCCTCGATCGCGGCCATTCCGTGGATGGTGTAGACACGGATGCGGGATCCGGACACGGGCTTAATAACGATGGGCGACTCGCGCGTGTACTCCTCACTGATCAGGATGCCTGCGATGCTCGTCACGTCGGTCAGCTCCCGGTGGGCGGCGCTACCGGCCTCTGCGAGGAGCTCGATGATGGCCTGCCACGTCTCGGTCGAGGTGCGGGCCGGGACTGAGGCGATTCGCCGGGCGATCGTGCTCGCCGATTCGTTGATCACAGCTGCTCCCTCGTCCTCTGCAGGGAGGCGTAGAGATCGTCCGCTGTCACCCGCTCGGGATCGCAGGAGTCGTTGGCGCAGGCCGCCGCGACGGCTTTGCGGAGGCGTCGACCGTCGATGCCCTCGGAGATCTGAGCGGCGTGGTCCAAGACCGCACCGCCCAGGAGAGGGGCGGCGCCAGGGAACGCGGCGACGATCGCTGCGATCGTGTGTTCGAGGATCGCGCGCCGGCCGTGACGGTCGGGCACAGGAATCTGAACGACCATGTCGGCGCGAGATGCCAGCGCTGGGTCGATGGCGTCGGCGAAGTTGCTGGTCGCCAGGACGACCACGTCCGGATGGCGGCGAGCGAGCCGATCCAGGCCCACCAGCGCGGCGTCCACGGCCCGGTGGACGTCGATCGGGTTGGCCTCCATTGACAGCGCCGCGCGGTCAGTCAGGAGTGTCTCGACCTCGTCCAGCAGCACGACCAGCGGCCCCTGCCCCGCCTGCTCCTCCAGTAGCTGGCCGAACAGCGCCTCGACGCTCCGCTGGCTACGGCCGAGCGAGGAACTGGCCAGTGCGTGCGGGTCGACCTCGATAAACGCCCAGTGGCCGAGTCCGCCCACCACCCGTGCGATCTTGTCGGCGAGCCCGCGGGCGAGTGTCGTCTTGCCGACCCCCGGACGGCCGGTGAGCAAGACCACCCCGTGAAGGGGCAGAGCCTCGAACGGCACGGTGGCACGGAGCCTGATGTTGGAGGCGACGGTCTGGAGGAGACGATCCTTCAGTTCGTCTGCCAGGAAGACGCTCGACCAGGCGGCTTCAAACGAGTCGTCGGGCAGCACGCGGGCGTCCGCGACGCCAGGCAAACCGGCCTCCGGCAACCTGCGCTTCGCGTGACCAGCATGAATAGAATCGGGCACGGAGCTACACCTCCAGAAAGGACTGTTTTCGCACGTCATGCACCATCAGGTGCGGCCGTTCACCTCGGCCTCACCCGTCATCTTGTATCTGAGCCTAAGGCATGTATCAATCTAGGTACAAGCAGATTGAGTCACCTCGGCTGATCTTCGTGTGCCCCGGTGCGCTACCGTGCCCCGACGATCATGAACCGCCCGCGAGAGGGGGAAGGGACGAGTGGACGAGCCACTCGACATCGACCAGTTGCAGGTCCTGGTGAAGTCCCATCGCGAACAGCTCGGCCTCAGCCTGCGGGCCGCCGCAGAACAATCGGGCGTACCCTTCAACACGCTCGCGCGTGTAGAGAAAGGGCATTTGCCCGACCTGGCCAACTTCCGGCGACTCGTCCTCTGGCTCGGACTGCCGGCAGAACGGTTCTTCCAACCCGCGATGTTCCGGGTGGAGACCACCCCTGAGGTCATCGCAACCAGGCTCGCGCAGGACCCCAACCTCACACCAGCCGCGGCCGAGTCGATCGCCGAGGTCGTCCGCGAGCTCTACGGGACGCTGGCCAAGAAGGACGCGGAGGTGACCGTGCACCTCCGCGCGGCCAAGACCTTCACCCCCCGCGCCGCGAAACTCCTCGGAGACATCCTGTCGGAGATGCAGCACCAGCTCGAATCAGGCTCTCCGCGCCCAGGGCGGGGGGCATAGCGATGCGCCGGGGCTTCAAAGCCGAGGCCGAACGGTTGGCTGACAGGACCAGAAGCGACCTGGGCCTCACGCCCACCACGCCCGTCGATGTCCGTGTACTGGCCCGCCACCTCAACATCGAGGTTGTTCCTGCGGACCAGCTCATCGACATCCGAAAGCTCCAAGAGCTCATCGCCGAACAAGACGGAGCCTTCTCCGCCGCCTCGTTTCACCTTCCCGACGATCGCGTAGTTATCGTCTGCAACCCGCTTAACGACTCGGCACGAACAAACAGCGACATCGCCCACGAGATCGCCCACATCCTGCTGCGCCACGAGGTCAGGGAACTGCAGACCATCGGGGGGAACGTCTTCTTCACCTGTGACCCTGACCAGGAGGAAGAAGCCAACTGGCTGGCAGGCTGCCTCCTCCTCCCGCGCCAGATCCTTCTCCGCGAAGCCTTCGCCAACGCGTCCGCCGACCACATCGCCGCCAAGTACAAGGTCAGTACACAGATGGCCCGATTTCGCCTCAACACCAGCGGTGTGAACCTACAGGTGCGCCGCGCCCAGCAATCGCGATCTCGGAGGCCACGGGCGTAGGCGGCCCATGTCGCGTTTTTGATCATGGCTTCTCTTCGCGACCGGTCTTGCTGGGGAGTGCTCGATGGTGCCGCCTGCGCCGGATGCGAGCCCGCGGACTCACGCCTGCGGAAGTGTGCTGCTGACTGGCTCCGCAGCTCTGGCCGCCGGTTGATCGGGCGACATGACCGGCTTGGGCGGGCGAAGAGTACCCGGTTCGAGGCGCTACCAGGGTGGATGCAGGGCCCGGATCGAGCCGCCGAGCCGCCATCGAGCTGCCAGGGGGACGAACCGGGGCATGTCGGGCGGGCGACAAGCCGGGCAATCTCGCGTTTTCCCTGGTCAGGGGTGGTGGGTCGCGTGGGACTCGAACCCACAACCTACGGATTAAAAGTCCGGAGCCCTGGTGTCAGGGCGGCGCTTTCAGTGTCAACCCGTGCCTACTTGCCCGCATGGCAGCCCGTTCTCGTGCTGCCCTATGCCGCTGCGTGCTGATGCGTTTCGGAACCGCCGAGCCGACAACGAGCCGACATGGGTCGCCGATGATCTTGTGACTTCCTGCTGCCACCTCCCTTGACTTGCCGGACAAAGCTGGGCCGCTCACCGTCGCGCCCGCCGGCAGCTCGAACGTCAGCTTCCAGCCGGTCACGTCGGACGTCCCGAAGTTCCTCGCGAAGTACTTCCCGGTCGTCCCTGGCAGGCTGAACGCCGCCGTCAGCCGCGCCGCCGCGTGTGCGGAGCGGCCGCCAACGCCGCGACGACCTTCGGCATGTTCAGTCGACGTCGTGTCACCATCCGCGCCGCGTGCCCTCCGAGCTCGATCCAGAGCCTTGGAGCCTAGATCTTTTTCTCGGTGCCGGACGCCTCTCCAGGTTCACTTCCAGAAGATCCCTACTGTTACTGGTTCATTCCCGTGCGCTCGCTACTGAGATCGGCTACTATCCTCGGTATGACAGAGAAGGATGATGCTCTGGGGGATCTCGGAGGTGCGGGTGTGCTCGATGCCCTCCGGTGGGCCTGGGAGAGTGCACGGCGGCAGACTCTCCAGGCCTATGACCCGGAGACGGGCCACGATCAGGGATGGGTCGGGTACAGCGCCTTCAAGGTGCTCACCGATCGACTTGATCGTGTCTTCTCGTGCAACAAGTACGCTCTCCGGCCTGGTGACGCTCCCACTGCCGGACAGGACTTCCTGGTGGCGGGGCTTGGGCCCCAGGAGTTCATGACCATGCCGCGTCTCGCGGCGGATCTCGTTGAATATGACGAGCTGAACCAGTCGCCCGGTTGGCGGCACGGGGAGTGGCGGATCCTTCTCCAGTCATATTCCGGCCACCACATCGATCGCATTCCGTGGCGGCAGAAAAGCCGGACCAAGCAGCGTGTTGCCATGCAACCGGACCCGGATCAGCTTATGATCCCCTCTCCAGAGTTGAAGGCTTTCGATGCTCTCTTCGATGCTGAGGAGGGCCAGCAAGAGGGAAGAGCCCCTGTAGTGACGCTGGTTGGCGCTTACGCTCTCGACGGGGCCACTGCGGAGTCGGCTTTCTATCTGGGCCGCCCTAGGCTAGTGAAGGGGCGTCGCGAGGCGGCTTGGTTCTGGCGCGAGTTGCTGACGCGCAACGATGGTGATGGCTCCCGCCTCACCGGTGCGGAACCAGTCGCTCCTCCTTCTCCTGCGCCTACTCGCGGGCAGGTTGAAGATGTGCCGGTGCGCGTCCGGCGAACGCCGCCGGCCCAGTCGCCCGAGAACCGGAAGTGAATGCCTCATCGAGCGCCACTGTACGGGAGGTCGCGCGACTCTTCGCAGGCAGCAGGCTGACGCTGGCGCGCCAGTTGGCTGGACTGCGGAAAGTTGAACTCGCTGCTCGTGTGGGAAAGACGCCGACCGCGGTCGCCGCCTACGAGTCGGGTCGTAAACGGCCGTCGACTTCGACGGTTGCGGAACTCTGCATTGCGCTCGGCGTTGAGCCGTCCTTCTTCCTGCCAAATGCTGGAACAGCTCACTCGGTAGGAATAATTCCTCATTTTCGTTCCTTGCGTTCTACTGCTCAACTCGTTCGCGACCAGGCTCAGGCGTATGGGCGCGTCGTATACGAGGTAGTGGAGGTCTTCGAGCGGCATGTCGAACTTCCGGACCGGGATGTTCCCTCCTACGCGGTGATGAGTATGCACCCCGACCAGTCAGGGGAGCCTATAGACGCGGCCCAATTGCTTCGGAAGCACTGGGATCTCGGGAACGGTCCAGTAGGACATCTAGCCCGAACTGCCGAACTGCACGGGGTGGTGGTAGTGTTCAGCCCTGCGCAAGCGGCTGCGGTCGACGCATATTCCTTCGACACGGATTCCAGGCCGATCGTCATCCTCAATCCTCTTAAGGATGATTATTACAGGCAACGATTCGATCTGGCGCATGAACTTGGCCACTTGGTGATGCATGCCGATGTCGAGCCTGGGAACAGGGTTGTCGAGGAGCAGGCGCATCGTTTTGCGGCAGAGTTCTTGATGCCGGCGGATGAGTTGGCCAAGCAACTTCCCCACCGCGCGAATTGGCCCCTCCTTCAGGAACTGAAGGAGTACTGGGGGGTGAGTCTCCAGGCGCTTCTGTATCGTGCTCGCGAGCTCGGCGTCATGAGTGGCGTGACCTATCGTAACGCTATGGCCCGCATGTCAAAGGAGGGGTGGCGGAGACAGGAGCCGGGGGCTCGCCCGGAGGTGGAGCAGCCATCGCTTCTACCGCGATCACTGAAGGTCCTGGGTGAAATCGGTGTCGATCCTGACTCGCTGGCATCCGAGGCCCGGGTCCCGGCTAAGCTCTTTGAGATTGTGACTGCTCGTACACCGCGACTGCACGTGGAGAGCGGTGATGTGTCCGATGACCGCAAGTCAGTGGAGCAAACGCCGAGACCTTCCGGCGGGCAAGTGATATCTCTCTTCGAGCAAGGGCGCCTTGAGTTGGACTGAGCCTTCCGAGTCGCCGCAAATTCGGTATGCGCATCGAACGGTGCTCGTCGGCCGGCCTCCACCGACCTGTCGCAGTTTGCGAGCTTGCGGATCTGGCCGGAGTTCGGCCTCAAGTCGCACACCGTGCAGCCCCGGAAGCTGTCGACCGATCCGCAGATCGTCGACAAGGTCCGCGACGCGGTCGGCCTGTACCTGAACCCGCTTGAGAGCGTCCTGATCCCGGCCGTCGATGAGAAGGGTCAGGGCGCGGTCCACTGTGGCGAGTTTGGCGTCGAGCAGGTAGCCGATGCTGGCCGGTCCCCAGCGGCGGATCACCCGAACCTTGATGATTCGCCGTCCGGTGCGGGTCGAAGTCCGGCGGTGCCGCGATGCGGCGTGAGGACCGGTCGGTCATGCCCGCCTGACTCAGCTCGCGGTACCGACTGGCCCAGCGTCGGGCCGTGGACCCAGAGACCTGAGACTGCTGAGCCGCCCGACGCGGCAGCCAACCGTTTCCGCGAGCGCGGAGCCCCATCGCCGCTTCCACCTGCGCTTCACTCCCACCGGGTCGTCTTGACGCAACCGGATCGAGCGCTGGTTCGTCTTCCTCATTCCCAGCTCACCCGACGCGGCGTGCTCTCAAAGCGTCCACGCCCTCAAAGGCGACCTCGGCGCTCGGGGCTAGCGGCGGGTCAAGGGGCGCGAGCCCGACGCGTGGACCAAGACTGCGGACAAGATCCTGGACTACCCTCGCCCGATATCCGCAACCGACTTCGGAAACCGAACACTAGGCGGACGCTTGGCCTGCGGTGTTGGTGAGCGAGGCGACTGCTTCTTCCACGCTGGCGTAGTGGGGAAGAAAGCGGGTGACTCCGTAGAAACGCAATCGTTTCATCGGCCGGTCGTGGATGCCGGCGAGGACCACGATGGTGTCCTGCTCCTTGGCTCGGTTGTGGGCTTGGCACAACAGGTACGCGCCCTCCAGCCGGATCTCGAGTACCGCGCTGAGATCGAGCACCAGGGCGCGGTGACCGACCTCAAGCTGGGCGGCTTTGATCGTTTCTCGCACCGCCCCGATCGTTTCCGGGGTGGCTGGGCAGAGCTCTGGGTCCAGTGCCCCGCCGACGGCGACGACCGTTATTCCCTGCTGGACGTGTGTGGTGCTTATCCGCGATCGCATGGCGGACGGTCCCTCCCGTCTCTCCGGTCGTGAACGATGGTGGTTGTGGCGCTTCGTGCCGTTCGGTGGCTGCTTTGGCGCATGCTGCGCCGCACACGGGCCCAGAACTCTAAGCTAAAAGACAGTCGCAGATCGTAGTTGCCAAATGGACGGTTTGCCGCAGGCGAGCAGCGGGATGGATCGTGTCCAGCGCGGTCAGGCAAGAGGCCTCGGGCTCTCCGTTGCCGGCGCTTCGCGGGCGGGGGGTGCGGGAGGGATGCTCGGGGAGAGGGGCTGGCCCTCGCCTGGATCTTTGCTCGGCGCCGCCCGCGGTCGCCAGGCTGGGCGTCGCTATCGTCGCCGCCCCATCCGGCCTATGTTGCTAATATTAGCAATTGCCTATGTAGTTAGGGTGAAGGGGCACTGTAGACTGCGCGATCATTCAGGCTCGCCTCCGTTGAGGCTGTCCATCAAGACGTACCTTGGAGCTTGGGTGACGACGCCTGGGGTGGCCGTTGACCGCGGTAGCGAGCCGCTGGGATGTGGCGTGCCAGCGGGCGGGCAGGAGAGCATGCCGCACTTGGCCGTGTGGTGACGCTGTCGGCTTCGAGCCGGCGAAGGGAGATGGGGCACTGTGAGCGCGCCGCTGTACCAGTTGAAGGCGGAGTTCTTCAAGACGCTGGGGCATCCGGCGCGGATCCGGGTGCTGGAGCTGCTCAGCGAGCGTGACCACGCCGTGTCCGAGATGCTTCCCGAGGTGGGGATCGAGCCGGCGCACCTTTCTCAGCAGCTGGCGGTGTTGCGGCGGGCAGGCCTGGTGGTGTCGCGCAAGGAGGGGTCGACGGTGATCTATTCGTTGACCAGTCCTCGGGTGGCGGAGTTGCTGGCGGTCGCTCGGGCGATCCTGACCGGGGTGTTGTCGGGGCAGGCGGAGTTGCTGGACGATCTGCGGGCCGGTGCCGGCGGCGACGGCTCCAAGCAGGCCTAGGGTGACGGTGCAACTCCGGTGAGATGCCGGTAGTCCGCCGGGTCGGGTTTGCCTCGCCTGGGTGTGATCACCTCTGAAGCGGCAGCCCCGCCTCGGGCGTGGCCGCATATTGTGGAGTTGCCAACGTTGGCAATTGCGCAGGGCGGTAGTCTGCTTGCGGGTTGATGTCATTTGGGGCTCACGTAGAGGAAGTTCGTGAAAGATCTGCTGCGCAAGATCGTTAAGGCCGGCCGGGTGGCGGAGGCCGCGCCTGACCGCCCGGAGGCCGCCTCCTCGGAGCGGGCCCGTGCGCTCGCTGGTTCGGTGCAGGTCCGGCACGTTGACGCGGGGTCGTGCAACGGGTGCGAGGTGGAGATCGCATCGGCGTTCGGGCCGGTGTACGACGCCGAGCGGTACGGGGTGCGGCAGGTGGCCTCGCCGCGGCATGCCGATGCGCTGATGGTGACCGGGCCGGTGACCCGCAACATGGAGATGGCGTTGCGCCGCACCTATGAGGCCGTGCCGGAGCCGAAGTTCGTAATGGCGGTCGGGGACTGCGCCCGGAACTGTGGGGTGTTCGCCGAGGCGTACGGAGTGGTCGGTGCGGTGGGTGAGGTGGTTCCGGTGGACGTTGAGGTGCGTGGGTGTCCGCCGGAGCCGGAGGCGATCGTGGCGGCGCTGCGGGGACTCACCGGCCGATGAGCCTGACGGGTGCCGCGTTCGCGGTGGCGATGGGGGGCAATGCGCTCGCCGCGGTGGCGGGGACGACGCTGCCGCGGCGACCGCGCCGCCTCGCCACCGGCGTGGGCATGGGCGCCGCCGGTGTGGCCGCGGTGGTGGCGGGGGCGGCGGCGATGGCCGGCCGCTCCTGGGGGGTGTGGCTGCCGGACGTGCTGCCGCTGGCGGGGGTGCGGTTGGCGGTCGATCCGCTGAGCGGGCTGTTCTTGGCCGTCACGGGCGCGGTCGCGTTGTGCGCGGCGGTGTACGGGGTCGGGTACGCCCGCCCCGGCCCTGCTGGCCACGACCTCGCAGGTCACGACCCCGCAGGCCATGGCTCGGGCGGGCACGGGCTGGAGGGCCGGATCGCTCAGGCGATGGTGCCGCTGTTCGTGGCGGCGATGCTGCTGGTGCCCGCGGCGGCGAGCGTGAGCACGTTCCTGGTGGCGTGGGAGTTGATGGCGCTGGCCTCGTTGCTGCTGGTGGTGGCCGAGCATCGGCGGCGGGCGGCGGTGGCCGAGGCCGGCTTGTGGTACGCGGTGATGACGCATTTGGGCCTGGTGGTCATCCTCGCCGGTCTGGCCGGGTTCGCCGCCGTGGCGCACGGTGAGACGTTCGCGGCTATGCGGGCGGCCTCTCCGGGGCTGTCGCCGGCGGTCCGCGGGGTGGTGTTCGTGGCGACGTTCGCCGGGTTCGCGTCCAAGGCGGGCATCGTCCCGTTGCACGTGTGGCTGCCGCGCGCTCATCCGGAGGCGCCGAGTCACGTGTCGGCGCTGATGAGCGCGGCGATGGTGAACATGGGCGTGTACGGAATCGTGCGGGTGGGGTTGGACCTGCTGGGCGGCGGACCGGCCTGGTGGTGGCTGCTGGTGCTGGCGGCGGGCGCGGTGTCGGCCCTGTACGGCATCCTCCAGGCGGCGGTGGCCACCGATATCAAGCGGCTACTGGCGTACTCGACCTGCGAGAACATGGGCTTGGTACTGATCGGTGTCGGAGCCTGCGGGTTCTTGGGGTCCTCCGGTGCGCGGGTGCTGGCGGCGCTGGCGTTGACCGCCGCGCTGCTGCATGTGGTCAACCACGCCGGCTTCAAGACGTTGCTGTTCCTGGCGGCGGGATCGGTGCTGCACGCCACCGGGACCCGGGATCTGGACGCCCTGGGCGGGTTGCGGTCGCCGATGCCGGCGACGACCGCGTTGTTCGGGGTAGGGGCGTTGATGGCATCGGCGCTGCCGCCGGGCAACGGGTTCGTCTCCGAATGGCTGCTCCTGCAGAGCCTGATCCACGCCCTACCGTCGGGAGGGACGCTCGCCGCGGTCACGATGCCGGTGGCGGTGGCGGTGGTGGCCTTGTCGGCGGGGTTGGCGATCGCGACGTTCGTCAAGGCGTTCGGGGTGGGGTTTCTGGCTCGTCCGCGCACTCCTGCGGCCGAGCGGGCCCACGAGAGTCCCGCGACGATGGTGACGGGCATGGTGGTGGCGGCGGTCTGCTGTGTCGGGCTGGCGCTGGTCCCCGGCCCGGTGGCCGACGGTCTGTCGCGCGCGGTCGCGGTGGCGGCACCGGGGCCCAAGGCGGTGACCGGCCCGATGGCCGATGCGGGCACGCTGCATGTGGCGGGGTTGCCGAGCACGATGTCCCCGCTGGTGATCGCCGGCGCGTTGCTGGTGGCGGTGGTCGCGCTGGTCGCCGCGCTGCGCGGTGCCGCGTCGCGGCGGGCGCAGCGGCTGGCGCGGAGGCGTGCGCGGTTGTGGGATTGCGGGGCGGGGCCGATGTCGGCGCGGACGGAGTACACCGCGACCTCGTTCGCCGAGCCGCTGCAGCGGGTGTTCGACGATGTGCTGGCCCCCGAGACCGATGTGGACGTCACGCCGGTGGCCGAGTCGGCATATCTGGTGGACAGCGTGACCTACCGGGCCCGGGTCGCCGACCGGGTCGAGCATCGGCTCTACGAGCCGGTGATTGCGGCGGTGGCCTGGGCTGGTCGGGCGGCCCGGCCGCTGGCCAACGGCAGTGTCCACCGTTACGTCGGGTACGGCTTTTCCGCCTTCACCGGCGTTCTGATCGCGTTGGCGGTGCTGCGATGAGCGTGACGGTGGCCGGTACGGTCGGCGCGGCCGCGCAGGTGCTGCTGGTGGGGGTCGGGGCGCCGCTGCTGGTGGGATTGATGCGGCAGGTGCGGGCCCGGTTGGAGGGACGCGCCGGGGGCGGCGTGCTGCAGCCGTGGCGGGATCTGCGCAAGCTGCTGCGCAAGCAGCCGATCACGCCGGAGGGGACGGGGCCGGTGTTCCGGGTCGCGCCGCTGCTGCTGGCCGGGACGGCGCTGGTGATCGCCGCGGTGATCCCGATCGTCACGACGGCGTCGCCGCTGGACGGCGCCGCGGACCTGTTCGCGGTGACGGCGCTGCTGGCGCTGGGCACGGTGGCGCTCGCGCTGGCCGGGCTGGACACCGGCACCGCGTTCGGCGGGATGGGCGCCAGCCGGGAGATGACGGTGATGGCGCTGGTGGAACCCACCATCCTGGTGTCGGTGTTCGCGCTGTCGGTGCGGGTCGGCTCCACCAACCTGGGCGCGATCGTCACCTCCACGCTGCACGAGCCGCAGCGGGTGGTCTCCCCGGTGAGCCTGCTCGCCGCGATCGCGCTGGCGGTGGTGACCATCGCCGAGACCGGCCGGATCCCGGTGGACAATCCCGCCACGCATCTGGAACTGACGATGATCCACGAGGCGATGGTGCTGGAGTACGCGGGCCCGGACCTGGCGCTGGTGGAGTGGGCGTCGGGGATGCGGCTGACGCTCCTGCTCGGTCTGGTCGCCAACCTGTTCGCGCCCTGGGGCATCGCCGGCGCCTCGATCGTGATGCTGCCGGTCGCGGTGGCGGCGTACGCGGCGAAGGTCGCGGTGCTGGGCGGGGTGCTGGCGGCCGGTGAGGTGTTCATGGCTAAGCTGCGCATGTTCCGGGTGCCCGAATTGTTGGCCGGCTCGTTCGTCCTGGCCCTGCTGGCCGTCGCCGCTTCCTTCTTCCTGGTGGGCACGTGAACCACACCCTATATGTGCAGCTTCTGGACCTGGCGTGCGGCGCGTTCCTGCTCGCGGGAGTGCTGGTGCTGTGGCGCCGCGACCTGGCCGCGATCGTGCGGCTGTTCGCCCTCCAGGGCGCCGCGCTGGGCGCGCTCGTCCTCGTCCTCGGAGTCCACGAAGGCGACGCCGAAGTGATCGGCCTTGCGGTGGGTATCGGGCTGCTGCGCGCGGTGCTGCTGCCGTGGCTGCTGCGGCGTGCCCTGGCCGCGAGCGGTGGAGCGGGGGGCGCGAACCGGGAGACCGAGCCGCTGGTGAACGTGGCCGCCTCGCTGGTGGTCGCGGCGCTGCTGGCGCTGCTGGCCTACGCGGTGACCCGTCCGGTGGTGGCGCTGGATCCCTCGCCGGCGGTGCACGCGGTGCCGGTCGCGCTGACGGTGGTGCTGATCGGGTTCTTCGCCCTGGTGACCAGGCGGCGTGCCCTGTCGCAGGTGGTGGGGTTCCTGCTGATGGACAACGGCATCACCGCGGTGGCGTTCCTGACCACCTCGGGAGTGCCGCTGATCGTGGAGGGCGGCGTCTCCTTGGACGTGCTGCTGGCGGTGCTGGTGCTGCAGTTGCTGACGGCCCGGATCCGGGCGGCGTTCGGCGACACCGATCTGGACGACCTGCGGGAGCTGCGGGACTGATGACCGCGATGTTGATCGTCCCGATCGGGGCGCCGGTCCTGGCCGCGGGCGGCTACGCGGCGCTGGGATGGCGGCGCACGACGGCCTGGCTGGGCGCCGTCGCCGCCGCCGTGCTGCTGGCCTCGGGGGCCGCGCTGGCCGGATGGGCCGTCGACCGTCCGCGCACCGGTCTGGGCGGGCTGCTGCGGGCGGACGCGCTGACCGCGTTCATGCTGATCGTGATCGGCGCGGTGGCGCTGCTGGCGATGCTCGCCAGCCCCGGGTACCTGGCCGCCGAACAAGCCGCCGGACATGCCACCGGCCGGGACATGCGCCGCTACGGCGTCCTCACCCAGGGGTTCGTCGCGGCGATGGCGCTGGGCGTGCTGGCCGCAAGTCTCGGCGTGCTGTGGATCGCGGTCGAGGCGACCACGATCTTGACGGCGTTCCTGGTCGGCCACCACCGCACCCGCAACGCCACCGAGGCCGCCTGGAAATACGTGGTGATCTGCTCCACCGGCATCGCGCTGGCGTTCCTGGGCATCGCGCTGCTGCACTTCGCCGCCCAGCACGCCCAAGTGCCCTCGTCGGGGTCCCTGGACTGGACGCAGCTCACCGCACACGCCGAGCGACTGGATCCGGGTGTCACGCGCATCGCCGTCGCGCTGCTGGTTCTGGGATTCGGCGCCAAGGCGGGCCTGGCCCCGTTGCATGCCTGGCTACCCGACGCGCACAGCCAGGCGCCCGCGCCCGTCTCCGCCCTGATGTCGGGTGTGCTGCTGTCGGTGGCCTTCTACGCCGTACTGCGGGTGAAGGTGGTCGCCGACATCGCGCTCGGCGCCGGGTTCGTCCGGGCGCTGCTGCTGATCACCGCGCTGGCCTCGCTCACGCTCGCCGCGGCGCTGCTGCTCGCCCAACGCGACTACAAGCGGATGCTCGCCTACTCCAGCATGGAGCACATGGGCCTGCTGGCGCTCGGCGCCGCGATCGGCTCGCGGCTCGCCGTCGCCGCGGTACTGCTGCACGTCCTCGGGCATGGGCTGGCCAAGTCCGTCGCCTTCCTGGCATCCGGGCAGATCCAGCAGGCCATCGGCGGCAGCCGCATCGACGCCGCCCGCGGCCTGGCCGCCCGCGCCCCGCTGGTGGCCGGCGGGTTCGGTGCGGCCGTCCTGGCGTTGCTGGGCTTCCCTCCGTTCAGCCTGTTCGCCAGCGAGATCGGCATCTTCCGCGCAGGATTCACCGCCGGGCTCGGGTGGGCCGTCGCCGCCGCCCTGGCGTTGCTGCTGCTCATCACCGCCTCCCTGGCCGCCCGGACCGGGCGGATGCTGCTCGGCGCCCCCAAGACCGGCCCCGGCGCCGCCACCGCCCCCTTCCCCCGGGCCGCGGTGATCGCGGCGGTTCTTATCCTGGGACTGGTGGCCTGCGCCATGATCGGCATCACCGACTGGCCGCTGCACACTCTGCTGGACCACGCGGCCGCCATCCTGGAAGCACACTGATGAACTCGCCTGACGACACCCCACCCGACCAGCCCGCCGACCAGCCGGGTGACCGGCCCGCAGGTCCACCGGCCGACCCGGTGGTCGACCGGCCCGAGCGGGTGAAGACCGACGTCGACGCCGGTGTACTGCCCGGCCGGGCCGCCGCGCTGCTGGGGGAAGGGTTCCGCCTGGCTCTGACCGCGGCGCACCAGGACTCCGACGCCCTGCGCGTGGTCTACCTGTTCACCAAGGCAAGGGGCAGCGAAGGCGAGCCCGAGCGCCGCACCGAGCTGCACGTGCGTCTCGATCCGGCCGACCCGGCACTGCCGAGCCTGGCCCGCTTCAGCTTCCCCGCGGGCCGCTTCGAACGCGAGATGCACGACCTGTACGGCATCGTCCCGCAGAACCATCCGCTGCCGCGCCGCCTGGTCCGCCATCATCATTGGCCCCGCGGCTGGTACCCGATGCGCGACGACGCAGGCGCGCCGCCCCGGTTCGGCGACCCGGAAGGGCCTTACCCCTTCGTCCAGGTCGAGGGGCCGGGGGTCTATGAGATACCGGTCGGGCCCGTGCACGCCGGACTGATCGAACCCGGCCACTTCCGGTTCTCGGTCGTCGGCGAGACCATCCTCAAACTCAAGGCCCGCCTGTGGTTCGTCCACAAGGGCCTGGAGAAGCTCTTCCAGGGCAAGTTCCCCGACGACGCCATGCCGATCGCCGAACGCGTCAGCGGCGACACCACCGTCGGTCACACCCTGGCCTTCTGCCTGGCCGTCGAAGACGCCCTCGGCTTGCGGGTCTCCCCGGGCGCGCAGCGCATGCGAGCGATCCTGCTGGAACTCGAACGCCTCTACAACCACGTCACCGACCTGGGCGCCCTGTGTAACGACGTCGGCCACTCCATCCTCAACGCCCAGTTCGGCCGTGTCCGAGAACAACTCCTGCGCTTCAACGCCCGGGCCACCGGCCACCGGCTGCTGCGCGGCGGAGTCATCCTCGGCGGCGCCGTCCTGCGCGCCATCCCCGACCCGCAGGCGCTGCGAGCCCTCGAGGCCGACATCGCCGAACTCGTCGACCTGGCGCTCGGCCACACCGTGGTCGCCGACCGGTTCGCCGGCACCGCCCCGCTGACCGCAGACGCCGCCCGCGACCTGGGCGCCCTCGGTTATGTGGCGCGCGCCAGTGGCATCGACGCCGACGCCCGCCGCGACCACCCCTTCACCGACCTGCGCCCGGCGCTGACCGTCCCGACCGCCGCGACCGGCGACGTGCTGGCCCGCTTCCAGATCCGCGCCCGAGAGATCACCACCTCGATCGCCATCATCAACGACCTGTCCTACGGCATGTACGCCGGCGCGGTCTCCTACTGGCCGGCGCTCACCCCACCGGCCGGGCCCGTGTCCGGTGTCGGCATCGTCGAGGGGTGGCGCGGCACCATCGTCCACCGCGTCGAACTCGCGCCCGGCGGCGCCCTCACCCGCGCCAAGATCGTCGACCCGTCGTTCTTCAACTGGCCTGCCTTGCCGATCGCTCTGACCGGCGTGATCGTTCCCGACTTCCCCCTGGTCAACAAGAGCTTCAACCTCTCCTACGCCGGCAACGACCTGTGAACGACCCATCCAGCGCAGTGGTGATCTTCCGGCTGCGATCTTCCCAAGAGGCGCAGCGCGCTAGTTTAGGAATTACGCAACTACGAACGTAGGCAACACGAAAACCGGGCGAGAGGAGGGCGGTTGCATGTCGCAGACGGACGGATGCGGCATCCACGCTCTCACCGCCAGGTCGGGGAGAGCCGTTGACTCCCGCGAGCCGGACGAAAGGCACATGGGTGAGCTCATCTCAGCTGTCGCACCGCCACCCCGCCGAGGGCGTCACGGTGATCACCGTGACCGGACAGGTCGGTACCGCGCTGGCTGACGACTTGGCCGCCTACATCCAGCAGGTACGCCGCCGGCCCAGCGACCAGCTCGTGTTCGACCTGTCCGATGCCTTGTTCGAGGAAACAGGGGGGGTGCAGGCCCTCATGGAGGTGTCGGCCTGGTCCCAGGAGCACGGTGGTGAGGTACGGCTGGCGGCACCGCCGAGCGATTTCGTGGGCCGGATGCAGGTGGCGAAACTCGATGCCTTCGTCCCCGTCCACGCCACCGTCGACGACGCTGTGCACGCTGCCGCGGCCGGCGCCCGCCAGGTGCCGCCGACCCGCGGTGATTAGCGCCGGGACCGGCAACCACGGCAGGTGCCGATCCTGTCTCGCCTTCGCCACCATCCGGCCCGGCGGCCGGGGAGCCATCACAGCCGGTCGCCCGAGGCGGCTCGACACGGCCGAAGCCGTCCCACGCCGCCCTCCGAGCCGGTCGAACCGGTATCGCGCCGCCCGGCCGGTCACGCGATCGGCAGGCCTTCAGGCGTCCGAGCCTGACGTCACTGCTTCGGCCGGCAGGCCTCGGGCCGTGACAAGCCGGGCGCTTCCGTCGGCCAGCCGGTAGGACAGGCCGACCACGGCCACATGCCCGGCGGCGACCTGGTCCGAGAGCAGCCGGGAGCGGTCCAGGAGAAGGCCGACGGTGTGCCGGATGTGCTCGGCGATGATGTCGTCCTCCTCGGTGAGCCCGGCGGCGCGGGCGGCGAGCACGCTGGGGGTGACACGCTGGATCACGTCGCTCACGTATCCGGTGGCGGCGACGCCGTCGGTCACCGCGGCACGGGCCGCCGCGACCGCGCCGCACCAGTCGTGGCCCAGTACCACCACCAGCGGAGATCCCAGCACGCTGACCGGGTACTCGATACTGCCCAGCACCTCCGGTCCCGTCACGTGGCCGGCGGTGCGGACCACGAACAAGTCCCCGAGGCCTCGGTCGAAGATGATCTCGGCCGCCAGCCGGGAGTCCGAGCATCCGAACAGCGCGGCGAACGGACGCTGGAGGGGAGTGGTCTCAGCGCGACGCACGGCATCCTGATTCGGATGCTGCGGCGCACCGGCCACGAAGCGCTGGTTGCCGGCCAAGAGCAGATGGAAGGCTTCGGACGGAGTCAACGGCGGCGCATCGGTCATGAGGCGCATGCTATGGCCGCGTCCCGCCCGGGGGTGCGGGCGCCCCGCCCTCAGCCGAGGACCTGCTCCGCATCCGAGGCCCCGTGGCGACCGCCCGCCTGCGGCGGGTCTCATTAGGCGGTTTCCCCGCGAGGGGCAGCGGAGGCCACGGTATTGGTGCGGCCGGCGCCCGCGGTCCTGTATCGGTCAAGGCCATGGGGGAGGAGGCCGGTGCCGGGTCGACCAGGGCGGCTCGATCTCGGCCCAGAGGCGCTCCCAACGCTCCGACCGGCGCCGATCAAGCCTCAGCCGTACTGCCCGGCGGACCTCCAACAGCAGGAACCCGATCCCTGCCATCGTGATGAGGCAGTACGAAAGCGCCTGATTCCACGTCTGGGCCCGGGTACGCGGCGGCGCGACCTCGCGGCCGCTCTGGTCGATCCACAACCGTACCGACGAACCGGGACGGTGCCCGCCGTTCACCGGCACCTTCGCCATCCGCCACATCCCGTCCGAGCCCCGCCACCGCGCCACTGCGACCAGGCGCCTGCTCTCACGCCCGCCTTCCTTGACGATCTTCGCCATCACGTGGCGGCGGTCAGCCTCCTGGCTCTGTTCCGCCCGCACCCCGGCACGGAAGGCACATCCTCCGACGGCGGCCGCGGCGAGAGGAGTGAACACGGCGAACACCACCACCAGGATCAGGGTGACCCAGCCCTCGACCCGATCGACCGGACGCCGCAACGGGTGAGCGACCACTCCGCTGCGCCGGAGCGCCCTGATCACGCGGCGCATCACACCACCATCGACTTGAGAAATCCTTCAATTAAGAATGTATGCTAGAGAGCATTCTAAGGCGAGGGTCGTCAGGCCTGTCGCGGCACCAGCACAGCCATACCAGCACAGTCACACCAGCGAGGAGACAGCGTCGTGGGTGATTTGGCCAGCAACCTGCGCCGGCGCGTGCAGCGATCCCGTGAGCTGCTGCGGGCAGCCCGGGAGGCCGACAACGACTACGAGATCGACATCTATTCGGCCGAGTTGGAGGACCTGCTGCGGCGAGCCGCCATGCACGGCGTTCACATCGATGATGCCGAGGACACCCCACTTCAAGCTGAGGATCCCCGGCCGCCGGGGAGGGCCGCTGAGGTGTCCGGCGTGGAAACCGGAACCGCCGAACCTGATTCGGTGCCCAGGGTCCGGCCAGGGCGGGATTAAGTGCCCGCACGCGTGGAGGACGCCAACGCCGAACTGTTCAAGACGTTGGCACATCCGGTACGGATCCGGGTCCTGGAACTGCTTCTGGAGGGCCCGCGCCCGGTCGGGGACCTGCGGGCCGGTGTCGGCGTGGAGGCCTCCAATCTCTCGCACCAGCTGGCCGTGCTACGGCGCTCGGGCCTGGTGAGCATGGCACGCGATAGCGGCAACGTCACCTACACGCTGAGCGCCCCCGTCATCACCGATCTCCTGCAGGCGTCCCGGCGCGTGCTGACCGCGCTGCTGGACGGCCGCACCGGCCTGCTCGCCGAACTGCAGGGCCCACCGCCGCAAGAACGGCGACGGCCGGACTCGCAGCCCGGCTGAGCCCGTCCGGCCGCCGCCGGGCAGGCCCCTTCGTTGGAAGACCTGTTGCGATCGGCTGCGGGCCGGAGGCACGATCGGGCTGGACAGGCTTGGATGAGGGGGCCGGTATGACACGGCACTACCTGGTGGGAGACCTGTCGCGGCTGCTAGGCCGGCTTCAGGCCGCGACCCCTGACGCCGCCCGTGCGCGTCAGGTGGCACGCCTTCGCCAGGAGACCGAGGCCAGGACGCCCGAGGAGTTGGGGCCGGTGGCGCACCGCGCCCTGGACCTGACCGAGGTCATGTGCTGGGAGTCGCTGACGCAGTGCGACCTCGGCGCATTCGAGGAACAGGCCGAGCTGTCAGCCGAGCTGTATGAGCTCGGCGTTTGTGGAGGCCTCCTGGAAGGCGACTGACCTGGCCCGGTCACGAGAAGTCGCACGGGAAGACCAGCTGAGGCGGGGAACACCGCTGCGGGCTCGGGACCGGCCCTCCGTCTATAAGGCGGTGCTCTCGCCGGGTAGCCCCGGTGCATTGCTGCACCCCGGGCCCCCTCAGAACCGTGCGTGCCACTCGTCGCGGCACACGGCTCAAGCAAGCCTCGAAGGGCGGTTCAGGTTCGCTGTGCTGTGCTCCTGCGTTGGCGGACGCGCTGCCCGCGGTGGCAGGAGGCGTGAACAAGGCGGGTTTGGTCACCGTCCGGTGAGCCGGGTCGGCCGTGATGCACGAGATAGTCGGCGACGATCGCGCGCTTGACGACCTGGAGCCACCATCGTTCCCACTGGTGGGGGGATTGCGGTGGTTGCTCGGCGGTCAGCAGATGGTCTCCGCAGAGCGGGCAGCGTGCATCCTGCCTGGTGAGCAGCCGCAACGTATACCGGTCGACGGGAGGTTTGATCCGCTTGCGCCGCGCGGCCCAGTAGTCGGCCTGGGTGGGGTCGTCGGGGGACGCTGCGCCGGGCGCGGTTCGAGCGGTCGTTCGGTGAGCAGGTGGCGGCCCCGGTTGGCGGCCGAGTCCGACCGCCGCGCCCTGCTCCTGTTGTTCTGGTCGCACGCCAACCTTTACGGCACCAGCCAGATCGACATGGACGCCCACCTCGACCGCGGTCTCGGCCTGGCCGCCTGAGACAGCCGCCTGAGTTCGGGGCCCAGGCCGGACGAGTCATCCGCAGGCATCCCGACCGGCGCTGTGCCCGCCGCGTCAGCCGGTGCGCAGACCGCGTGGTTCGGCCCGCAGGATCTCCATCGCGGCTTGGGCGCAGCTACCGCAGATCCAGACTCCGGGGCCGGCCACCAGCGGGCCGAGGTCCTTGCAGCCGCAGAAGGAGCAGGCCCGGCTGGTGTCCTTGGTCCGGCCGATGAGGCGAGGACGTCGGCGCTGGACCGGGGCGATCCACTCCTGGAGTTCCTTCTTGACCCGGGCGGTATCGACGTTGAGATCGTTGAGGACACGGCGGGCCGAAGAACCGGAGTCGGTGGCCAGGCAGTGCAGCAGGTGCTCGGTCCGGCACTGGGATTGGCCGCGGCGGGCGGCCAGCCGCCGTGCCCCGGCGATGGCTTGGTCGCCCTCACCGTCGCCGACGATGCGGCGCTCCTGCCCGTCGCCGTCGATGATCGTGGCGGGTTCGAACAGGCGGGTGTTGGCCTGGCGGACCTTGTCCCGGGTGACGCCGAGCTTATCGAGGATGTTCGCGGCGCCGCCGACGTGCAGGAGCCCGAGCAGCAGGTGCTGGGTGCCGGGCACGCTGTCATCGGCGTCCGCGGCGGCCTGGGCGGCTTGCAGGCACGCGGACAGGCGCGGGGCCATGACCAGCTGATCGGCGGTGTCCCCGATGACGTCGCTGACTTCCAGGCGGTGGGCGAACTTCTGCCTGGCGGCCTGCTTGGACACCCCGAGCCGTTCTCCGATCAACGTCCAGGACACGTTCGCGGCCCGAGCGGCGCCGACGTAGTGCTCGATGACGTCGTCGGCCGCGCCGCTGGTCTCGGTCGCGACGATGACCGCGGTCTCCAGCAGCACCAGCGGGTCGTCGCTGGTGGCTCGTTCCTGTACCGCCTCGACCAGGGCGCGTGCGTTCACTTCGTCCATACGACAACCTTAGATTGTCGATTCAATTTCGACAATGCCGGGTTGTCGAAGGGGCTCGGTTAAGCCTCGGAGGTGAGGGAGGGGCCGAAGGTCTGCGTGCCGAGGTCGAGTGCGGCCTGCTGATCGAGGATCGGGCCGGTCGCCTCGGGGTGGGCTTGGAGCCAGGCGTCCGCGCCGGCGACGGAGGCGAAGAAGTTGATGTGGTCGCAGCACACATCCGCTGCCGCGCGCCGCGCATCGGGTTCCTCGCAGGGGCCGCACCCCGCCTGCTGGCCGACGAGCACCACAGCGGTGACGGGATCCCAGGCCGCGTGAAGGCCGTCGGGCTCGACGACGACGGTGACAATCTGCCCGGTGTGCGGGTCGGTGGAGGTGACGCTGGCGGCGGTGGCCAGCATCGCGGCCATGCCCAGGGCGTCGATCGCGCACATCGCCTGCACGCTGGCCAGCCCGTCCAGGTCGACGGCGTGGGCGGTGGGTGTCACCGAGAACGGGTAGGCGGCCCTGATCCGCCCGGCGTCGTCCAGCCGCAGCAGATCCAGGGCGTGCAGGTCGGCCAGGATCGCACCCGCGGTCCTGCCGAAGGGCGCGGCGACCTCGGCCAGCGCTGCCCGATCAGGGGCGGGGCCGCCGGCGGCCAGGGCGCGCAGGACCTGCTGGTGCACCGCGCGCAGACCCCCCTCGACGGGGGCGATACGGCCCAGCCCGGACCGCCCGACCGCACCGGGAACCGCAGTGCCGTCCTCGGCGGCCTGCAGGGCGCGGCGCAGTCCGGTGATCGTTGGTGCCCCCTCCAACGAGCCGTCGTCGGTCCGGTACATCCGGCAGGACACGCTGAAGGGGGTGCCCGCCGCGGCGAACGGGTCGACGCCGTTGACCAGCAGGGTCGGCGAGCCGCGCATCCCGAACCGGTGGGCGTCGGCCTCCGAGCCGATCTCCATGCGGGTCACGCTCACGCCGTCGCGGCCCGCCAACGCCTGGGCCAGGCGGTCCTCGATCAATGGCCCGTTCGGGCAGTCCGCGACCGTCAGTACCGTCACCTCCACCGAGGCACTCCTCCCGCCAGCAGGTTCGTTGTTCCTCTCGCCACGGTAGGGGTTCTAGTGCACTGGAAGGTCAAGGGTAGAGTCCGCATCATGCGCATCGGGGTCCTAGCAGAGCGGGTCGGCCTCACGGCCAAGACCATCCGTTTCTACGAGGAGGTCGGGCTTGTGCCATCGCCGCCCCGCACCAGCGGCGGGTATCGCGACTACCCCGAAGAGGCGATCACCCGGCTGCGGTTCGTCCACGACGCCCAGGCCGCCGGTCTCAGCCTCGCCGACATCCGCCAGATCCTGGCCGTCCGCGACTCCGGCGCCGCCCCGTGCGGGCACGTCACCCAGTTGATCGAGGTGCACCTGGCCCAGGTGGAGCAGCGCCTGGCCGAGCTCGCCCAAGCCCAGGTGGTGCTCCAGCAGTTGCGGGAGCGAGCGGCCGCGACCGACCCTGCGACCTGCGCGGGCCCGGAGGTATGCACGATCTTGGCGACGCCTCCGGTCGTCAGGTGAGGTCGGCCGTTGAACGTGCCCCTGGGTGCGCAGCCACCTCACGAGGTCGTCGGCGCCGGAGCGCATCGCGGCGTCCAGGGGTGTCAGGTCGTCGTATCCCACCCAGTTGATGTCCCCTCCGCGTTCAAGCAAGAACTGCGCGGTCTCGCGCTGGCCCCCATGGCAGCACGACCACAGGCCATGGGTGATCTCATCAACCGGCGGGCGCCCGGCGGCGAAGTGCTGGGCGATCCGGTCCATCAGCCCGAGCGCGGCCGACTCCCACAGCGTCGTCGTGGCGCCACTTTCGATCAGGCGGCGAGCGGCGTTCCACTGACCGAACGCGCAAGCGTCGGTGATCGCGGTACCGCCGGCGCGCATACACGATCCGGGCGCCTCGATGTCCGCGCCGGCGTCCAGCAGAGCGTCCAGAACACCGACATCGTCGCGGCTGGCCGCCCAGTGCAGCGGAGTCTCGGCATGGCCGCCCTCGAACGGGGCATCAACGTCGGCTCCCGCCGCGACCAGCACCGCCACGCATCTCGGACCATTCTGATAATGGCCGGGCCAGTCAGTCACCACGTGCAGGAGAGTCCGCGACATCCCGCCCTCATCCCCAAGACGGGAGGTCGCCAGCTCCGGATGCTCGCCTAGGAGTCGCCGTAGTTCCTCGGCGTCGCCGTGGTGGATCGCCTGCGCAGCCGCTACGGCGAGGGGATGCCCGGTGTCCAGGTAGGCCATGGCCGCATCCTGCAGGGCCGGACGGGGGGCCAGGGGCAGGGTCTCGCCGAGCTCGCCGGGCTCCTTAAGAAAGGGATCACCGACCAGCGTCATAGCTGTTTGATCGTCAGCGTGGCTCGGTCGGCGAGCGGTGGATGATGCGGTGGATGGTGGAGCGGCCGACGCTGTATTCGGTGGCCAGATCGGCGAGAGACACCTCGCCCTCGGCGTAGCGGCGGCGGATCGACCGCCGCGCCGGCTCGGGCAGCTTGGGCTGCTTGCCCTTGAGCTTGCCGTTCCGCTTGGCCAGCGCCATGCCCTCGCGGGTGCGCAGGCGCCCCAGGTTCGCCTCGAACTCGGCGACCATCGCCAGGGTCTGCAGGAACAGCCGGCCGAACAGGTCGTTCCAGTCGTAGATCGACCCGCCCAGCCCGAACAGCACCTCCAGGTCGGACAGGTCGGTGAGGATCTGGTTGGCCTCGGCCATGTTGCGGGCGAACCGGTCGAACTTGGTCACGGTGAACACGCTGGCCGGCCACACTGCGGCCAGGGCCTGGTCCAGGCCGCCGCGGTTGCGGCGGGAGGTGCCGGAGAAGCCCCGGTCGATGTAGATCCGATCGGCCGGGACGCCGAGAAGGAGAAGCTGCTCGGTCTGGACCACGACGTCCTGCTCGTCGGTGGAGCAGCGGGCGTAGCCGACCCGAACGGTGCCTGGATCCGGGGCGTTCGCGGCGTTCACGCCCTTCGGTGTTCCGGATAGGGGCCCGTCACCGGAACAGTTCGCGGAACACTCTTACGGAACACTCTGACCTGGGGAGCCGTCCGGGCTGGACGGTGTTCCGGTGAGGGATCCCCAAACGGAACGCCCACCCCCACCCTGAACGGCCCTGCGCAACCCAGACACCGACCAGCCAGCTACTTTGGCCCCGGGGGGTCACGTTCGGGAGAACACCCCCTATAAGGATGGGCGCGGAACCGGTGACCTGACCTGTCGGCCTCTACCCCTTCGGCGAATACCTCCACTGGAGATGCTCGGCCTTGCTCTGGACGTAGTGGGCCGCTCCGTCCGGGCGCGGGGGTGTTCGGCCGTGGAGGTCATGGACCTGGCTCCTGGATGAGCGGATGGGGCGGGGCGCCGGCGTCGAGGCTGGTCACCGCCCTCAGTGCGGCGGTGAGGTCGTCGTTCACGGCTATTCCGGTGGACTGCCGCGCTGTCTGCGCCGGCAGGGCCGGCAGGTCTCCCAGTTTGGGCGGTCTGCAGATCGAGACCAGGCGTCCCCTGGTGAGGATGCGGTGGGCGGCGTCCCGCAGGCGGCTCTTGCCGGTGTCGCCCAAGCCGAGCAGATGGGTGAGGTCGATGACGATGGGGCCGCTGCTGCGTGTCAGTGCCCAGTCGACCGCGCCGTCCAACTGCTCGAGGTTCTCCTCGCCGAGATAGCCGCGCAGGTGCAGGATGCCGATGGTGCCCTCGCCCGCGAAGTGCTGGTCCTCAAAGTGCCACTGCATCCTCACCGCTGCGGTCATCTCCTCGAGGTGATCGTGATATTGGTGTCCCCGACCGTCTCGCGGCCGGGCCGGGCCGGCGTTGCTGCTGCGGATGAAGGCCGGTCCCGTAACGGCTGGTCCCCGCGCTCGTTCCGAACTCTTCTCACGACTTGCCGAAATTAGCAATTGCCAATGATTGTAACGGTTGCCGGTGGGGCTCACCAGGTGCTCCGGCGCGGGGGCCCGCGGCGGCAGGGAGGCCCACCGTGCCGCAGCCCGCCGCCTCGGTCGCCGCGCCTGTCCGCTGTGCAGGGAGCGTGGGAGGGCGGCGTGCCGACCGAGGGCGATGTGCCGTCGCCGGTTCGTTGTCGGCGGGCTGGCTTCGTGTGATCGCCGGGGCGCTGCGATCAGCCGCTCGCGGGGGGCATGCCAGCGGTGAGCGCCTCGTGGGGGAATGGGAGCCCGGCGATCGGCTCCAGAGCGGTGGGGGCGACGGCGTCGGGGTCGTAGCGGGCGAAGAACGGCTGTGCGAACAGATCGCGGTCATCGGTGCTGGCGAAGCGCAGCATGAACACCTTCTCCCCTTGGATTTCGGTGATCCCGTCGACGTAGATCACCGTCGAGGCGGTCGTCATGGCGGGGCCGCGGACGGTGCGCGCCAGACCTGACACCTGGGCGTAGGACTGCTGGAACAGTTCGCGGGCGCGGCCGAGCGGGACGGCGAGACGTTCGGTGGGACCGGAGTGGTCCTCGAGCGTCATCAGGAAGGGGATCATGCCCAGGCGCAGTTGCCGGCGCCACAGCCTCGTCCAGTCCTGTACTGAGTCGTTGATCCCGGCCATCAGCGGTCCGCGAGTGCGGATGACCGCGCCGGTGTCGCCGATTCTGCGGCTGGCCTGGCGGACCGGTTCGGGTTCCATCTCACGCGGGTGGCACAGGCGTGCCATGACGGTGAGGTTCTTGCCTGCGGTGGCCACCGTTTCGAAGAGCCGGAGGGTGTCGTCGGCGTCCGCGCCCGGCTGGGTGATCCATCGGTAGGGCCATCTGGCCAGTGCGGCGGTTTCCAGCTGGACCGTCTGGATCTGGTCGAGCGCCGTCACCGTGTCCAGGCAGCGGGCGAGCAGCGGAGCACCCGCCGTCATCGGCTCGTCTCCGTTGATCACGACGCTGGTGACGTGGGGATGCGCCAGCACGTAGGCGGCGAGGTCACGCAGCCCCTGGGGGGTGGCCGCCCACCGCGGCCGGCGGTCGGGGTGCGGGGGAGGTGAGCTTGCGTGGTCGGTCCCGTAGCCCCCGGTCGGCCGGTGAGGGTCGGGCAGCGTCAGCACGACCTCGTCGCCGGCCTGGCCACCGAGGGGTGCAAGCGCTATGGGTGCCGGTGCCGGCCGCTGAGGGGCGCCGGCCCGCTCCCATTCGCGCGCTGCTGCCGTGACCTGTTGGGGCGCAGCGTCCTGAATGAGGAGGTCACATAGCCGTGACACCTGCTCGGCGGGCAGCATGTCCGGCTGGGGAAAGGTGAGCCGGTAGATCGGATCATCGATGCCGGCGGTCCAGTCGATCAGTTCTTCCGCGACGTAACCGGTGATCGCGAACGGGACGACCGTGGCCGCCGCGCGGACGGCGAGCCGCTGATCGGCGGGCAGGCCGGCGCGGGCGGTCAGTTCGTCCAGGTCCGCTGTAGTGTAGAGCCGGAACTCGCGGTCATGGCGGCGGGAACGCGGCAACCGGCGCACCGTGTCATCTGGCACTCTGCTCTCCTTATCCGTCCTTGCGGTGAGAAGCCGCGTCCGCAATCCGACCAGGGCGCCCAGCGCCCCGTGCCCAGCCTCCGTGCCCAGCCTCCGTGCCCAGCCTCCGTGCCCGCCGCGACCGGGTGATCTCTGCATGAATGCCGCGGCCTCACAGGACAGGCGGCGCCTCCACCGGCCGGCCCCTGCCATCGCACGCGCCTAGAACGCCGGCAGGGTGGGCGCCGTCGCGCCTGCCGCTCGTCCGCGCGGTTCCGTATGGCCAGGACCTGCGGCAAGTGGCTGGCTCTTCGCCGCCAGACGACCGAACGAGACTCCTCTTTTCACATGCCTTCTTGCTTAAGTTAGCAAATGGTAAGCTCGTGTGGCTCGGGTATGGGGCACCGGAGCGTTGGGCCGTGTCGAGCGTGGAGTCGGGGTGTCGGTCCCTTGCCCGCTTCACGCTCGACACGCACGCCACCAACAGTCCGCCCAGCATCGGGCGAGTGCCGGGCAGGCGAGGCGAGATCCGCCCGATAGCACTCGCGACGTCGAACCAGATTTGCCGGCACATGCGCAGTCGCCGAAGGAACCGGTGAGCGGGGGGCTGGTGAGGATGGACACGATGCCGCCGGAGGCGTTCGACCAGATCGTCCGACCTCCGCCTCCTCAGGACCGGCCCCTCGGTGCAGGACCGTGTCACGGTGAGCCTGCCCCGGCTGCTGGTGCCCTCGACGCGCACCGTCGGCCCTGTGCAGATCAGGGACGTGTCCGAGGCCGACGCCAGTGTGATCGGGACGTTCGTCCCTGGTCGTCGCCTCGTGGTGTGCCGGATCGTTGAGAGATGCCCAACGATCGCCGTGCGTTCAGCAGCCTGGACGAACAACGGTGCCGAAGCCTCCTGCGCAGCACCCCGGTCGGCCGGATCGTCTACACCAGAGATGCGCTCCCGGCTGCGGTTCCTGTGAACTTCGCCCTCTACCAGGGAGACATCGTCGTGCGCACCGCGCCCGGCTCCGAGCTGCACGCGGCCACCAAGGGGTCGGTTGTCGCCTTCGAGATCGACCAGATCGACATCGGCGCGCGGTCGGGCTGGTCGGTCCTGGTCCTCGGCCGTGCCACCCATGTGACCGACCCCGTCGTGATCACCGAACTGGATCGCCTCGACCTGGCTACGTGGATGCCTGACCGGCGCAACCAGTACGTCCGCATCCGCGCCGAACAGATCACTGGGCGTCTCTTGAACGGACAGCAGCCGCCGCCCTGGTAGAGGGAGTCGAAAGACCGCGCGACGCCCCGGAAGCCGTCCTGGACCTACTGCTCGATGAGTGCTGCTGCCTCGATGGGGGCAAGGATGGCGACCGGGCGATTACCGGATCGCAGGACGCAGGCGCAGCGGTAGCGATGCACGAGCCGGATCAGCTGGGTCAGATGCGCTCGGGCGGCGGCCATTTCCCACTGCTGCCATACGGCAACGATGCTGGAGGGGAACCCGGTGATGTGCACACTCGTCTGGTCCTGGGCGGTGAGGTGCGCGAGATCGGCGACCGCGGCGGGTGGTACGGGGATCAGCGCGGCCCACTCCTGATCACCGCGGTGAACAAGGATCACCTGTCCGCCCTGGGCGGTGGCGACCAGATCACCGAATTCGGCCTTGGCGCGGTCTGCTGGACGGGGCATCCCCCAGCGCGCCACCGCCGAGCGGTACGCGCGTGGCACATCGGGCGGTCCTGAGCCTGTGACCTGCTCGTTCACACCTTCACGATAGCGCGGTCGAGGCCTCCCCTCTCGGATGTGGACCGGTGCGCTCCTGCGATGCCCGCCAGGCGGCTCGGCCACCTGGCGGGATCGCCTACGGTGCCGGCCTTCCACGAGTGACCATTGCAGGCGGGAGCCGACCCGCCCTCACCTCACCGCCCTCCGTGCGGTAGGCCGATCGTTCGGTGTGGCCGTGATCGTCACAGCGAGCGGTCTGTCGACTCGCTCTCGGCGGCGGATGCCGACGGCGGAAGCGCCACCGGAGCGATGCTGGCCGCCTCATCGACGGTCGCAAAGACCGGCATCAGCTTCGTGACGCCGGTGATGCTGGCGGTTCGCTGGATTGACGGCGACGGGCCGGCCAGCGCGATGGTTCCGTGGCGTTCCCGGAGCGTCTTGTAGGTCTGCAGGAGCAGCGCGACGCCGCTGGAGTCCATCAGGGTCAGCCCGCTGAGATCGAAGATCAGGTGAGGGGTGGGGCCGGCAAACGCGCGATTCACGGTGGTTTCGGCGAGATGGACCGTGGAGTAGTCCAGTTCGCCCGCAAGCCTGATCACGGCGAAGGCGCCTCGGACGGCGCAGGCTGTCTCCAGGGGTTTCATCCGCTCCGGCCCTCCCTAGTTAGTTGCTGGATGACAACTACTCTCCCATGATGCACCGTCCTCAAGGTAACGACGGGGGATCGGCCCCAACTCTCGGACGACGCTGCGGCCGCTGATCATCGCGAGGTCTTCGGTGACGGCTCGTGCCAGGTTGACCAAGGCGGCTCGGCACCAGGAGGGAAGGCGGCGCGGCATCAGGAGGGAAGGCGGCGCGGATGTGGGCACCGATGCCGATGATGGTCTTTCCGTCCCCGTCCCCGTCCCCGTCCCCGTCGCGTGGGGTGGCGTGGAGGGCGATGGCGGCCTTTGGAGGCCGCTGCGGCGGGACGGCCCGAGATGCAGGGTGTCGGATGAGGCGATCGAGAACGCGGCGACGCCCATGGGTTGGGCCAGCCGGCGGTGCGCAATGCATCCCAGGAAGATCATTTCCGGCCGCGGGGTGTCGGCCGCGGGCACCGTTGGCGGGGGTGCCCGCCGTGTTGGCATGGAGGTCAGGTAAGTTGTCACTGACAAACCGAATATAGTTCGGTTTTGGGTGGAGGGTCCGCCCTCATGGAGCTTGGAGGCGCAATGGCCGAGGCGTACATCGTCGAAGCGGTCCGTACCCCGGTAGGGAGTAAGAAGGGCGCGCTCGCCGGAGTTCACTCAGCCGACCTCGGCGCCCACGTGCTGGAGAACCTGGTCGAGCGCGCGGGCATCGCCCCGGCCGCCGTCGAGGACGTGATCATGGGCTGTGTCATGCAGGTCGGCATGCAGACCCTCGACCTGGCGCGCACCGCGTGGCTGTCGGCGGGACTGCCCGAGAGCGTGCCCGGCGTCACCATCGACCGCCAGTGCGGCTCTTCCCAGCAGGCGGTTCACTTCGCCGCGCAGGGGGTCCTGTCGGGGACCCAGGACCTGGTCGTCGCGGCGGGCGTGGAGAACATGGCCGCCGTGCCCATGGGCGCGTCCGTTCCGTTCGGCGCCGACGGACCCATCGCGGGCTTTCCCCACGGTGAACGCTGGGGCGCTCGCTACGACCAGGAGATCTCCCAGTTCCGCGGCGCGGAGCTGATGGCCGAGAAGTGGGGTCTGACCAGGCGGCAGCTGGAGGAGTTCTCGCTGGAGTCCAACGTGCGTGCGGGCAAGGCCGTCTCCGCCGGCCGCTTCGACCGCGAGATCGCCCCGCTGGCCGGGCTCGAGCGTGACGAGTGCGCCCGCCCCGACAGCACCCTGGAGAAGATGGCGACGCTGAAGCCCCTGCGTGAGGGCGGCGTCATCACCGCCGCGGTCTCCTCGCAGATCGCGGTCGGTGCCTCCGCGCTGCTCATCGCCTCCGAGGACGCCCTCCGCACCCACGGCCTCACCCCGCGGGCTCGGATCCACACCCTGGCACTGGCGGGCTCGGACCCGGTCTACATGCTGACCGGCCCAATCCCCGCGACCGAGAAGGCCCTGGCCAAGGCCGGGCTGAAGATCGACGACATCGACGTCACCGAGATCAACGAGGCGTTCGCCCCGGTCGTGCTGGCCTGGCAGAACGACCTCGGCGCCGACCCGGCCAAGGTGAACCCGAACGGCGGCGCGATCGCCTTGGGTCACCCGCTCGGCGCGACGGGCGGCATCCTGATGACCAAGCTCCTGCACGAGCTGGAGCGCACCGGCGGCCGCTACGGCCTCCAGACGATGTGCGAGGGCGGCGGCCAGGCCAACGCCACCATCATCGAGCGCCTCTAGACAAGCGGTCGGCGCCCTTCCCGGCGCCCCATCGTGGGACTGGGCCGGAACCCTTCCGAGCCGGTCCTTCGGTCGGAAGGTTCGGTGCCCGCGTGGGCGCCATCTCGTGAGGACCCGCCAAGCGATGACCAGAACGACACGCGGATCCTCCCTCCGGACCATGCGCGGTATCACCATTCCCCGGGTCGCCGCCTGCAGATGCCATGCAAGCCGGCGGAGGTGCGTCCATAAGCACGCCGGCGGGCTGGACACCGTCCCCGGTCACCACCCGGCTCGCTCGATCTAGGTAACCGCTCGGGACACAAGCCGAGGCGGGAGGCTGATCCGGGCTGGTCGTCCACCAGACACCTCAGCCGTGGTCGTCGCGGTCGGGCCGCCACGTGGACGGCTGCGCCTGACCCGGTGCAGCCCACCTCATTCGTTGCCGTGCCCAGGTGCACCGCCCGCTGGCAGCGCCTCGGCGTCAGCCGTATCGGCCCTAGTGCGCCCACCACAGGGCGGTCAGAGCGATCACGTGCGTGACCACCACGACGCCGACTCCGAAGAAGAACAGGAACTTGGCCGGTGCGTGCGGGAAGACCTTGCCGGGCTTGAGTGGACCGAGCTCGCGTTGGCGTGCGGCAATCCGTTCCTCGATGGGCGGGCGTTTGAAGATCATCGACATGACTCCTGGGGGCGTGCCGCTAGGGCGGCAGGTGACCGTGAGGGTTTCGTTGGCGACAGCGAAGTCACCGGCCGAAAGGGCGCGGCCGGCAAGAGGCTCATCGCTGCAACCTCAAGCGCGCGGCCTTACGGTCTCAGATCGGCCGTGACCCCGCGGTGAAGGCAGATCACGAAGGCACCTCAGACCTCGCTCGGCGGATCTGGACACGTGGCGATGGCCCGGGGAGGGGCGGCGTGCATCTGCCGCCTCAGCCGGGACGTACTCGGTCGTTCTCACCCCGATCCGCTCACCCCGATCCGCTCACCGTGAGCACTCGCTCCCCGGCGCATGGACCGTGGAACTCGTGACCAGGCGGTCAGGACGTGGTGAGCCGATCTCTCAACGCCCCCAACCGGCCGCTCGCTGCTCTGTGACAGTTTCGTCCCCCTCTTCGCCATCGATTTGCCAATATTAGCAATTGCCTATCCTGTCAGCGGCCTGGGGGTGCTGCAGTCGAGGGATCCATCGCCTCCTGCCGGCTGCCGCTCCGACGAATCGCATTCGCAGTCGAGGTCGTCCGATCGGAGGCCGGGCCGGGCTCGTTGCGGCAACAGCGGCTGCGGCCTGGAGACGGCCGGCCCGGCACCGTCGAAGTTCCGGCGGACAGCCGGCGGCGGCTGCAGGAAGTTGCGCAACCCACCGGCGATGCCCTCCCCGCGCGTCGGGGAGGGGGGGTCCCATCCGCGCGGAGAGGGCATGCGGTGCCTCAAACGACCAGCGACCTGTAGAAGCGACCCACTGGGCGCGCCTCATGGTGATCACCAGAGCCCCGGCCGCGCTCGTCGGCTCGAACTCGCCGGGGCGGATGTGAAGCGCGTGGTTCGCTCCTCAGAGACACTAGACGTGTGGGCAATTGCTAATATTAGCAAGTTGTTAGCTCTTGTGTCTGGAAGGGATGCCAATGCCTTGGATGCCTGGCAGCCTGCACGGCCTGACCGACGCGACGCCGCTGCTGTGCCTGGGCTGCCGGACCGTGGGCCCGGTGTCCGGGCTGCGCGCTCGGGTGGCCTGTCCGGTGTGCGGCAGCACTCGCTTTCTGCGTCATCGGCGGACCCGCGCGATCTTCAGTGTGATCGACTTGGCCGCTCACCGGTCGGGCAGCCCGAGCCCGAGACGGAGCAACGAGCGAGGCTGACCGCGACCGGCAGGACAGTGCAGCCAGCTTCAGATGCGCTCGATGATGGAGGCCGTCGACAGCGCGCCGCCGCAGCACATCGTGATCAGCGCGGTCTGGGCGTCGCGGCGCTCCAGCTCGTGCAGCGCCGTGGTGATCAGCCGGGCGCCGGTGGCGCCGACCGGGTGGCCGATCGCGATCGCGCCGCCGTTGACGTTGACGGTGTCCATGTCCGGCTCGTGCACCGACGCCCAGGACAGGACCACGGCGGCGAACGCCTCGTTGATTTCGGTGATGTCGATGTCGCCCATCGTCATCCCGGCCCGCGCGAGGACCCGCTCGGTCGACTGGACCGGCCCGTCCAGGTGGTAGTACGGCTCGCCGCCGACCAGCGCCTGCGCCCGGATCCGGGCGCGCGGCCGCAGGCCCAGCTCGAACGCCTTCTCCTCGGACATGACGACCACCGCGGCGGCGCCGTCGGAGATCTGCGACGAGGTGCCGGCGGTGTGCAGCGTCCCCTCGCCGAGCACGGGCCTGAGCTTGCCCAGGCCCTCGGCGGTCGTCTCGCGCAGGCCCTGGTCCCGGGTGACGGTACGGGTCTCGCCGGTCGGGTTGCCGTCGGCGTCCAGCACCGGCGCCTCGATCGGGACGACCTCCCGCTCGAACCGGCCGTCCGCCCACGCCTTGGCGGCCAGCTGCTGCGACCGCGCGCCGAACGCGTCCAGGTCGGCGCGGGTGAGGCCGCGCCGCTGCGCGATCCGCTCGGCCGCCTCGAACTGGTTCGGCAGGTCCAGCGACCAGTCGTCCGGGCGCGGGTTGTGCGGCAGCACGTTGGTGCCGAGGGGCGCGCGGCTCATCACCTCGACGCCGCAGCCGATCGCGACGTCCACGACGCCGGCGGCGACCTGCGAGGCGGCCAGGTGGACGGCCTGCTGCGCCGACCCGCACTGCGCGTCGATCGTGGTGACCCCGGTCTGCCAGGGCAGGCCCGCGTACAGCCAGGCGTAGCGGCCGATGTGCGAGCCCTGCTCGCCGGCCTGCGTCACGCAGCCCGCGAAGACCTGCTCCACCTGCGCGGCGTCGATGCCGGCGCGCTCGACGGCGGCGATCAGCGTGTGGGAGAGGACGGCCATCGGCTTCAGTCCCGCCAGCCAGCCGTTGCGCTTCCCGAGCGGCGTGCGCACCGCCTCAACGATCACCGGATTCGCCATGACACTCCCATCACGTACTCAAACTGTGAAACAAGTTCTATGAACATGACCAAGACAATAAACGAGAACAAGAACATGTTCTAAAGCAGGGTGCCTGGTCGTCGGAGCCGGTCAGTGTGCGGCGGACGCACACCGCAACCATCGCTGGCCAACAGCGAAGCCGCCCGCGCCCGCCCCCGGGCGTACCGGCTCGCGAGCAGTCATCGGCGAACGCTCTCGGCGCACCCTCAACCGCGCATCTGGCGACCGCCCCGCGCCGAGCGAGTTCCTGCCGGCGCGAGGCGGCCGCTTTCCGCCACCGCGACCACCCGGGCCTGCCGTCGCTCGACGAAGAAGAGTCCGGCGACGGCCGGTTTCGGCTCCGGTAGCGGCCTGCCCATCCTCGCCGAAGCGGGACGGGTAGCGGGGTGGCCGCGACCGCACCAGGTCGGACCGCCCGCCCGAGGAATGCGCGCGCCGCACAACCAGGGCGAGAACGCCGACTCGGCGGGGTAGCCACTTTGGCAATTGCTAAGATTAGCAAGTCCCTATGCCTCAGTGCGGCGTGAGAAGTGAGTCCCCAGTCGATCGGGCCGACCACCTTCGGCCTCACCCGTCTCGAGCCTGTGGTCAGCTACGTCCGAGGAGAGCCATGTCCCACTTGATCCCTTCCCGCCACCACGCACCGACCAGCAACTTCGAGCTGGTCAAGTGGGTCCGCGAGATCGCCGAGCTGACCCAGCCCGACCGCGTCGAGTGGTGTGACGGCTCGGACGAGGAGTGGGAGCGCCTGACCGGCCTGCTCGTCGAGCAGGGCACCCTCACACGTCTCGACCCGGCGAAACGGCCGAACAGCTTCCACGCCGCCTCCGACCCGACCGACGTCGCCCGGGTCGAGGACCGGACCTTCATCTGCTCCGAGAAGGAGGAGGACGCCGGCCCGACCAACAACTGGATCGCACCCGGCGAGATGCGCCGCACGCTCGCCGACCTGTTCGCCGGCTGCATGCGCGGCCGCACCATGTACGTCGTCCCGTTCTCCATGGGACCGATCGGCAGCGCAATAGCCCAGCTCGGCGTCCAACTCACCGACTCGGGCTACGTAGCCGCCTCCATGCGCATCATGACCCGCATGGGAAATCCCGCTCTGCGCGAGATCGAACGGCAACGCTCCTTCGTCAAGGCCGTCCACTCGGTGGGCGCGCCGCTGGAGCCGGGGCAGGCCGACGCCGCGTGGCCGTGCAACTCCACCAAGTACATCACCCACTTCCCCGAGACCCGCGAGATCTGGTCCTTCGGGTCCGGCTACGGCGGCAACGCCCTGCTGGGCAAGAAGTGCTACGCGCTGCGCATCGCCTCGACGATGGCGCGCGACGAGGGCTGGATGGCCGAGCACATGCTCGTCCTCAAGCTCACCCCGCCGGAGGGCGAGACCCGCTACGTCGCCGCCGCGTTCCCGTCGGCGTGCGGCAAGACCAACCTCGCCATGCTCGAGCCGACCATCCCGGGCTGGAAGGTCGAGACGATCGGCGACGACATCGCCTGGATGCGGTTCGGTGACGACGGCCGGCTCTACGCCATCAACCCCGAGGCCGGCTTCTTCGGCGTCGCGCCCGGCACCGGCGAGAGCACCAACGCCAACGCGGTGAAGACGCTGTGGGGCAACAGCATCTTCACCAACGTCGCGCTCACCGACGACGGCGACGTCTGGTGGGAGGGCCTCACCGACGAGCCGCCCGCGCACCTGACCGACTGGAAGGGCAACGACTGGACGCCCGCGTCCGACACGCCCGCCGCGCACCCGAACGCCCGCTTCACCACCCCGGCCGGGCAGTGCCCGATCATCGCCGACGAGTGGGAGGACCCGAAGGGCGTGCCGATCTCGGCGATCCTGTTCGGCGGCCGCCGCGCGTCCGCGGTGCCGCTGGTCACCGAGTCCTTCGACTGGCAGCAGGGCGTGTTCCTCGGCGCCAACATCGCGTCCGAGAAGACCGCCGCGGCCGAGGGCACGGTCGGCGAGCTGCGCCGCGACCCGTTCGCGATGCTGCCGTTCTGCGGCTACAACATGGGCGACTACTTCGGCCACTGGCTGGAGATCGGCAAGGCCACCGACGCCGAGAAGCTCCCGCGGATCTACTACGTCAACTGGTTCCGCAAGAACGCCGACGGCAAATTCATCTGGCCCGGCTTCGGCGAGAACAGCCGCGTCCTGAAGTGGATCGTCGAGCGCCTCAACGGCAAAGCCGACGCCACCAAGTCCCCGATCGGGCACCTGCCGACCAAGGAGGCCCTGGACACCGACGGCCTCGACCTCGACGACGCCGACCTGGAGACGCTGCTGTCGGTCGACACCGAGGTGTGGAAGCAGGAGGCCGCCCTCGTGCCGGAGTTCTTCGAGAAGTTCGGCGACCACACGCCGAAGGCCCTGTGGGACGAGTACCACGACCTGGTCCGCCGCCTTAGCCGCTGAGCCTCTCCTGTTTCGCCCTGAGATAGGGCGAGGATGGCTCGGTCGATGGCCGTCAGGCGACTGGGTAAGCAGCAGACTTTGCCCAGGCTCTGCCAGATTTGAGGGTGGCAGCCCCCGCTCGCCGACCGCGCGAACCCGGGCGCGCTACCAATTAAACAGCTAAGTTATTTGTTCGCTGAACATGCGGCCCTTCTTCCACTTGTACGGGCTGCCAGTCGAGCCGTCGGCGCCAGCACAGGGCTCGTACGCGTAGCAGGCGATCGTGCGGCGGATGAGCGCGATCGATGATGCCGTGCCTGCGGGCCGCGGCGAGATCGTGCGTCGAACCGGGAAGCGTTGGCGAAGCCCGATCGGCCGGCTGTGCAGGTCGGTCAGAAAAGCACCGGCCGACCGACGAAGCCCGCGCTTAGCGACGCCAACCGACGGCCAACCACCACCCGGCTTGGCCGACAGGCCAGCAGAACCTCATGCCTCGGTAACAATGAGCTGATTCCAACCTCATCTCGCCTGGTGGTGGAGGGTGAGAATGGCTCGGACGATGTCGCTCAGTCGGCTGGGTGAGCAGCGGGCCTTCCGTAGGATGTGCCAGTTTTTGAGTGTTGCTGCGCCACGTTCGCCCAGGGCGCGGATTCGGGCATGGTGCCGGTTGAACAGCTTCTTGCGTTTGCCCAGCTTGCGCCCCTTCTTGCGCTTGTAAGGGGTGCCGATCGCTCCGCCGGCGCCGACGTAGCTTTTGTCAGCGAAGCAGGCGATCGCTCGGCTGGTCAGGCCGTCGATGATGCCGTGGACGCGGGCAGCGGTCAGATCATGGGTCGAGCCCGGCAACGCCGGTGACGCCCAGATCAGCTCACCATGCGGGTCGGTCATGAACTGCACGTTCACCCCGTGCCGACGGTGCTTTCCCGAGTAGTGCAGCCGGTCGGCCGCCCCCGAGAGCCGGTCGGTCGCGATCAGCGAGCCGTCCAGGATCACAAACGCCTTGCGTGCCGCGCTCCGCAGCGCCTGCCGCCCCTCAGGCACCGAGCGCCACCGCGAACCGATCCGCCGGCGGTGGCGCCGGATGAGACCGGCCACAAAGTCGCGAGTCGGGTGCGACAGATCCAGCGCAGCACGATAGAACAACACAGAAGCTCCTGTGCAGATGGTTGATCTTGGTCGACAACTCATCTACCAGGAGCTTCTCTACGTAACGATCAAGACTGGCGACCCGCAACCGGTTCGTGACCGGCAGCCTCAGGTTGGAATGGGCTCAATTATGGCTTCTCCTCAAGGAGCCGCCGAAAAGCTCACCGGCCGAGCCCCATCTCTCGAAGATATGGCGTTTGACTTCGATGGCTAGAGAATGCTTGGTGGATCGCACGTAATGCCGGTGGGCCTTCTATGAGCTATCGGTCTGAGGAAGCTGTTTACGGGGTTTGCTGTTGATGGCATCGAGAAACACTACGCTCTGTTTTTGCCGCACCAGTTTCACTTGATGGTGTGTCAATCAAACAAAAAGGCAATGCATGGCATCGCCGTCATTTGGCCTGGTTTGATCGCGCGGCTGCGGTCGGTGGTTCGATTCGATATTTTCGGTCGACCGGTTAGCGAGATCGGGTATCGTTGTGGTTGACCGGTAGGGTGACCAGAAGGAGTTCGGTATGGCGCAGAAAGTGCAGATTATTCTGACCGACGACGTTGATGGCGGCGAGGCTGCCGAGACGGTGTCGTTCGCCATCGACGGCGCGGCCTACGAAATCGACCTCAGTGAGGCCAACGCTGCCAAGCTCCGCTCGGCCCTGCACCCGTTCATGGGCGGTGGCCGGCGCCTCAAGGCGGTCAAAAGCGGGAAGGTGACCGGCCGCGGCGGCGCCGGCACTTCCGCCGGCGGGGGTCGGTCAGGCGACATCCGCGCGTGGGCCAGGGAGCAGGGCATCGCGGTCAGCGACCGCGGCCGTATCCCGGCCAACGTGATCGAGAAGTACCAGGCCGCTCACTGAGCAGCCCGCTCCCACTCGCACAGGGTCTCTGTGACCGCGGTCAGGCGGTACGGCGCAAAGCCGCACAGAGACACTTCCCCGCGCAGCCAGCGACAACGGTAAAGCGGGCCTCAGTAGGCTGCACCGATGAAGCGGAGCGAACGGGCGGCCGGCGCAGTCGTCGGCTCAGCGGTCCCTACCGTTGATGCATCCAGCCCGTCGTAGGGTGCGGATGCCCCGGCAGGGGCGGGTGTGGCTTTCAGCGGTCTGCCGTTCACGTGTGGCTTCCTCCGACTCGCCGCCCGCCCCTGCGTGACGGACTCGGCCTCTGATTGAGAGTTGCGAGCGCATCGCTGTGTAGGGACCTGATGGCGAGGTCGTCTGCGGGCTGGATCGAGAACCCTCAGGTGGGAGGCATGGTTGGAACGCGCGTGGGCCGGGATGGACATTGGCCGCCAGCATCACCACGTCGGCGTGGTCGACATCGATGGCCGGCGGCTGCTGTCGCGGCGGGTGGCCAACGACGAGGCGGCGCTGCTGGAGGTGATCGGCCAGGTCATGGACCTGGCCGGGCAGGTGACCTGGGCGATCGACCTGCACAGCAGCGAGTCGGCGCTGCTGCTGACCTTGCTGCTCGATCACGACCAGAAGGTCGTCTACGTGCCCGGGATAACCGTCAACCGGGCGGCCGAGGGCTACAAGGGCGCAGGCAAGTCCGACGCCAAGGACGCTCTGATCATCGCCGACCAGGCCCGGATGCGCCGCGACCTGACCGTCCTGGACGGCGATGACGAGCTGGTCGTCGAGCTGCGGCTGCTGGTCGCCCGCCGCCGTGACCTGGCCGCCGACCGCACCCGCGCGGTCAACCGGCTGCACGACCAGCTGCTGGCCATCTGCCCCGCGCTGGAGCGGGCCCTGGAGCTGACCAACCAGGGGCCGCTGGTGCTGCTGACCGGCTTCCAAACCCCTGCCGCGCTGCGCGAGATCGGCATCGAGGGCCTGACCGACTGGCTACGGGCCCGCAAGGTCCGCAGCGCCGCCGCGCTGGCGGCCACGGCCGTCGCCGCGGCCGCCACTCAGCACACCACACTGCCCGGCCAGCAGATAGCCGCCCGCCTGGTGGCGCAGCTCGCGGAGGGGGTGATCACCCTCAACGAGCAGCTCAAGGACGTCGACCAGCTCATCGAGGACCGGTTTCGCCGCCATCCGTGCGCCGAGGTGATCATCAGCATGCCCGGCATCGGAGTCCTGCTGGGCGCCGAGTTCCTCGCCGCCACCGGCGGCGACATGGACCGGTTCGCCTCGGCCGACCAACTGGCCAGCTTCGCCGGCGTCACCCCCGTGCCCCGCGACTCCGGCCGCGTCCAGGGGAACCTGCACCGGCCCCAGCGCTACAACCGCGCGCTGCAACGCGTCTTCTACACCTCCGCTCTGATCAGCATCCAGTCCTGCCCCGACTCGCGACGCTTCTACGACCGCAAACGCACCGTGGGCAAACGCCACACCCAAGCCGTGCTCGCACTGGCCCGACGACGCGTCAACGTGCTGTGGGCCCTGCTGCGCGACGGACGCGTCTACCAACCCACGCCCCCCTTGCCCGCTGCGGCTTGACAACGTCATTGAAAGTCGGCGACGCGCTGGGCGCCCCCTTCGAGTTCGGCCCGCCAGATGCGTTCTCCGCTCGCTTCCCGCAGCCCGGTGCGGGCGGTGAGATGTGCGGGGGCAGAGGCTGGGACCCGGGTGAGGCGACGGACGACACGCAGATGGCGGTCCTGGTCGCCGACTCCCTGATCGAGCGCGGCGGCCTTGACCTGCCGGACATCTTCGCCCGCTTCCAGCGGTGGGCCGCGTCCGAACCGGAGGACATGGGGCTGCAGACCGCGGACGTGCTCACCAACGGCATGCCATGGGACCTGGCCGCCGCCGTCCACTTCCAAGTCAACCGGCGGGCGGCGGGCAACGGGCTCGCTGATGCGGGCCGCCACCTCGGCGGTCTACTCCGCCCGCGCCGGGCAACAGGCCATCATGGACGCGGCCCGCCGCATCGCCGCCCTCACCCACGGCGACCGCGTGGCCTGGGAGGGCACCGCTGTCTTCCACGAACTCATCCGCCGCGCCCTTGACGACGCCGACCCACTCGCCGCGATCCCCGACATCCTGGCCGCGGTGTCTCCTGGACACCGTGAACGGTACGCAGCCATCCTGGCGCCCGGCTGGCATCCCGACCAGGCCACCGAGGCCAATGGTGCCGTGTGGCCGTGCTTGGGCTCCGCGGTTTGGGCGCTGCGCACCAGGGGCGGCTACGGGGAGGCGGTGCGGGCGGCGATCGACCTCGGCGGTGACACCGACACCGTCGCCGCGGTCACCGGCGGCCTCGCCGGCGCCCGCTACGGCCTGGACGCGATCCCGGCCCGCTGGACCGAACCACTCCACGTCCCCCTGCCGGGCTACGGCGACCGCGCGCTGCGGCTCGCCGAACTCCTTGACCTCGCCCACCGCCTTGTGACCTGACCGGGCCCTGTGGACGGATTCGCGCACAGGTGAACGCTGACCGGTCGCCGGTGAGGCGGTTGGACTGTCACCGGTCCGCGCGGTGTGGAAGGCTGCCGGTTCAAAGCCGGCGGATTGAATCGGATGTGTCGGTTGGCTAGATCATCTGCTGAAGTAGTTGTGGAGGGCGGCGTTGCAGGCGGCTTGGCGGGTGCTGTCATGTGGGAATCGGCGGCGGCATTCGGTGCCGACCCACTTCGGCGTCCGGTGCTTGCGCTTGGGCTGTCGAAGGTGAGTGCGCCGGCCGCTGTGATGGATGGCGTGGGTGGAGGTTTTGTGTGTTCTTGCTGCTCTGGGCCGGTTCGGCGTCCAGGGGTGACGGGATGCGGTATCGGTTCTTGGTGGCTTGACCGCTGGGACGGTGGCGGGCCGACCAGGGGCGTCCTTGCGGGAGAAGCGGTGCTGTTCAGGGATCTTACGATTCGGCGCGCTCGAGGGGCTGGGCGTCGCCGGCTCCGGTGCGGACACCTGAGGTGCCCACGCACGGGCGGCGGCGCTGGTAGGCCGCGCGTTCGCAGTCGACCATCTACCGAGTTCGAACGCTGTCACGGCGCCCGTGGCAATGAACGCGCCCGCGATGGTCGCAGCCATCCACTTGCGGTTGCGGACGGGAGACCGACGGTGCCTGTGGCGGGGCTTGATACGCCATGGCTCGTCGGGCTCGGGCGGGGTGCGCCTGCGGGAGGCCGGTGGCAGGTCGTTCAGCATTCTGCATGGGTACCGAAGCCCCTCGCCCGGATGCGATCGGACAGGCTCCGCCCTGTGCTTTGTTGACTCGATCGGTAGCCACCCGTAGGGGAGTGGCAGGCGGCAGGGTTCCTGTCTCGGGCGCCGAATGTGAGTCGGTGCGTGGACGCTTTGAGTCCGCACTCGCCCCTGGAGGTAATGGTCTGCCCTCTCTCACCCCATCGCGTGGCGCCCGACGTGCCCGTTGGGCAGGGAGCACAGGTGGCCCGAGGTGGATTCGCGGCTGCAATAGCCCGCAGCGAAGATGCGCGTGTGTTCCCCGGCCCAGGCGACCCACAGGGTGAGCTCGCGGCCCTCGGCAGCGAACGCGACGTGTTCGCCGGTGTGCCCGCGTTCGTGACTGCACTGCAAGATCGGTTCGGGGCCGAAGTCGAGCCGGAGCTGACCGTGGCGCCAGGGCAGGCGGACCAACTCGGCGAGATCGGCGTCAGCGAGCTCGATGGACACCTGGCATACGGGCGCTTCGACGTTCGGGACGTTGAGCGGGAACTCATCAGCGGTGAGATCTGCGAAGACCTTCATGGGCGCTGATGATTCCGGTTCTGTGGGCCGCACAGCTTGTCTAGCGGGTCGGCGGCGCGTCTGCCCATAACGTACAAATGCCGTGTCTCGCCCTCGCGCTGTAGCGCGACCTCGAATGCTTCCTGCTAGCGCCAATCGCCGTGTCTAGTGCTCTTGACCATGTTCGAGGTAGCGAGTGGTGCCGTCGTGGTGCGCGGCGTGGGCGTGCGGTCGTGGTCGTCAGGCCCTAATGTCGGCGACGGTGGGGCGCGCTGAGCGCGATCGATCTTGCCGACTTTCCAGCGGTCCCATCCGGCGGCTTCGGTGAGGTAGTCGGTCTTGATCTCGGAGTTCAGACGGATCTCGCGCAAGCGGTCGGCGAGCCGCCTGAACGGCCGGGTACTGGGGTGCTGGCACGGTGATCAGTATCGATCGGCTACTGCGGGCGGTAGTCCTTGTGTGGGGTGGCCCGCTCCCAGACCGCGTCGAATGCGCGACCGCACTGCTCGACCAGCGCCTGGTCGTCGGTCAGCTCCGCGCCCAGGTAGTCCCCGATGCCGGAGAAGTAGCCGAAACGAACGAGGCGGTCGTCCAGGAGCCAGAAGTCGTTGGCGGGCAAGCACAGGCCGGCGGCCTGCCGGCGAGGCAACCAGCGGACCTGTTCGCCGGCCGCCTCGTTGAGCGCGCCGGCGCCGTCGTACTCGAAGCGGATGAACGGGGCCAGCGGTTCGGAGACGACGCGGACGCGGCGCATGGTGACGCTGTGTCCCACTGTCGTCCGGACGATCTGCGCCCACTGGTGTTCGTGCTCGGCGATGTCGGCTGGGGTTACCTGTCCCTTCAGCCAGTGCAGGAAGAGCGGGTCGTCGGGCGTGTAGGCATCTCTGAGTTCGAGGTGAACTGCTGTCCGCTCCACCGTGGCGAACAGTGCGGCGAAGTCTTCTGGATCCAGATCCTCAGGTCGCGGTCTCGTCACGTAGTGCCTCCAAGATGGTCTTCCGCTTCCGGGCCGGGAAACTCACCACGCTCTCGTGAGGGGCGAGCGGACTGTTCTTCCCGGCCTCGACAAGCACCTCTGGATCGGAACACGCCCGGTCAGGACAGGGGCAGCTGGCCAGAGCTTGGTGCCGGGCGCCGGTTCTGGACCAGGACCGATTCGGCTGTGGCGACTGCTGCTCGCAGTCGCGCTTGAAGGTCCTGCGGCATCGATCCCTGGCCGAGACCGGATGCCTCTAGTACTTCGCGGAGCTGTAGCTGTTGCCGTGTCGGGAGGTGGCAGCCATGGCGAAGGATGTCGCGGGCGGCGGAGCCGTCTTCGGCGGCGACGGCCTGCTCGGCAAGGGCGACGGTGATCAAGCGGGTGGTGGAGGTCTCACGGCAGTCGGAGGCATCGATCAGAGCCAGGCCCAGGCGGGTATGGAAGGCGACCAGGTTCGGTGTCGGATGAAGCCGTTGCCAGCGGCGTACCGAATCGGCCGTGCTCGCCGCGAGCGGCTGGCCGGCGTGACGGCGATAGAGAACGGCCAGGCAACCTGTGACCGCTTCTTCGTGCGGGTCGCCTGCTTCTGTTTCCGCGAGGAGCCGGAGGGTTTCCTGGGTGGCGCCTGCTGTGAGGTGGGCTATTACGGCTACTTGGCGGCCGTCGAGCATGCGTTGGCCGACGCCTTTGTGGCGGCGGAGGTGGGCGAGGGCCTGTTGCCAGTTGCCGGTGCTGGTCAGCGCTCGGGTGCCGTCGGCGAGGTGGACGCTCCACAGCCATCGGCGCAGTTCTTGGTGTTCGTCCGGTGATCTGACGAGTACGGATAAGGGGACGGGCAGATCGTCGATGAGGACGTCAGCGTGTTGTTCGACGGCGTGGTGAAGGGCGTTCAGAAGGTCGAACGCGCTGGCGCCGTTGCCCTCCCGGATGCGTAGTCGCGCGAGGTTGATCAGCGGTTCGAGTGCCCGGCGGGCGGCCTTGGCGTCCAGTGGGCAGGCGCGCAAGTACAGGGTGGCGTGGCGGTGGCACAACTCGCGCGCGAGGTCCGGCATGCCGACATCGGATGCTAGGAGGGCGGCCTGGTTGTGGACGGTGGACGCGGCGGCCTGGTCCTCGGCTTGCGCCGCCGATTCGGCCAGGGCACAGAGCGCCGCCACGCGCGCGACGAGCGGTGCGCACGCGGGGCGGGCGCGTGCGACGAGCGGGAACCAGCGCAGTGCCGGTTCTGTGGCGTCCACGGAGTCACTCCCAGATGATCGTGATGGGGTGGTGTGGCCGGTCCAGGACGAAGCGGCCGGCCGCGGGGTCGGCCGGTGCGGGCGCGTCTTCGAGCTCGAAGTGGACAGTGCGGTGGCGGTAGCGGGTATCCCAGGTCCGGATCTCTTCGGCTACCTGGTGGGCCAGGTGGTGGCCGGTCGGGCCGTGGCCGATGACGCCGACCTCGTAGAGCTTGCGGTCGTCTGCGGCGGGCTCGGCGGGGCGGATGGTGAGGTAGGCCAGGTCCTGGTCGCGGACGGTTGCCATGGCGCCCCAGCCGAACATGGGCTCCAAGGTCAGACGCTGCTTGGCGTCGGGGTGGACGTTCATGCGCATCAGCGCGTTGTCCAGGCGCAGGCACAGCCACAGCTCCATCCACTCGAACGGGACGCCGGGCGGGAACAGCACGCCGGTCCAGGTCTCGTGCCGTTGGGTGTGCAGGACGTCGGCCATCGCCGTGGCGTCGACCGTTTGGTCTTTGTGGGTCTGGAGGGTGACGTCGTGTTGGGGGGTGAGGTGGATGTAGCGGCGTGCGTCGTCGCCGATGCCGCGTAGCGGCATGAAGACGGCCAGGCGGCTGTCGCGGCTGCGCCATCTGGTGTCGGCGCGTTCGAAGGTGATGCTGCGGGAGTTGGTGCCGCGTAGCCGCAGCGGGACGATCAGGCGTCCGTCGGGCGCGAGCTGGTCCATCCATGCGGTGGGGACTTCGTAGGCGCCGACGGTGGCGATGATGCGGTCGTAGGGGGCGTTGGCGGGGTGGCCGAGCGCGCCGTCGCCGAGGATGACCTCGACATTGGTGTTGCCGGCGACGGCGAGGTGGTCGCGGGCGCCGGTGACGAGGTCCTCGTCGACGTCGATGGTGGTGACGTGGCCGTCGTCGCCGACGATGGCGGCCATGATGGCGGCGTTGTAGCCGGTGCCGGCGCCGGCTTCCAGAATGCGTTGGCCGGGGTGCGCGTCGAGCTGGTCGAGCATCGCGGCGACCATCCACGGCTCTGAGGCGGCGCTGATGTTCACGCCGTTGTGGTCGGTCTTGGTGTAGACGGGCTGGTCGGCGTACGCCTGTTCGAGGGGGACGCCGGGGAGGAACAGGTGCCGTGGCGTCTGCCGGAAGGCTGCCTCGGTTCGCGCGTTGCACAGCACGTCGCGCTTGCGCAGCCGGTCGGTGAGTGCGTCCCGTAGCCGGTCGGCGGACAGCAGGGAGTTGTCGTCGCTGAGCGTAGTCATCAGGTGGACCTTAGTAGTTGAGGTGGTGGGAGCGAGCGATTCGCTGACGGGGTTGTCGAAGACGACGCCGGCCGCCAGATTCGCGAGGATGCCTTGGTCTGTGGTGGACACGGAGGCTCGGTTCCCGTGGAAGATGACATGGTGGGCGAGGACGGCGCGGAGCCCTCGTGACAGCCGTCCTTGAGAAGCGAGAACGGCCATGTCACGGCCCGCTTGTTCGAAGGCGGTGAACCAGCCGCATTGGTCGGTGAAGGGCTGGTCGCCGGCTGGAAGGCGAAGGCCGCGGGGCTCGGCGGTCATGAGGAGCCGCATGGAGTGCCTGAGCGGGGCGACACGTCCGGGATCGAGTACCGCGGAGTCCACCAGCCGGAGTTCGGCCACCTTCATCCAGACGTCGCCTTGCTCGTAGAAGTCCAGCCCGGCGGCGCGGAACATTGCGCTGCAGAGCAGGACCGTGGTTTCGCGCTGACCCACGGCCGGGTCGGTGCGTCGCGCAGCTCGCGTGAGGATGTGGCGGCTGTCGTGGTGGAAGAGCGTGTGCGCGACGTCCATCGCCGCCTCGCCGCCGAAGGCCCCTGTCTCCGGCTCGTAGATGCCGGATGTCCAGCCGTTGATCCGGCCGAGCGCTGTGAGCTTGGTCAGCAGGTCAGGGATCGGGCCGGGATCGGAGGTGTCGGTCCGGTAGCGCAGCCGCCACGACTTCTTGCGCAGGAACCACCAGTCCCGGAGACGACCGTCGTGTCGGGCTGCCTGCAGCGCCGGGCGCAGATCGTGGGCAGCGACGGTGACGGCTGTCGCGCGGTCGGGGAAGGCGATGTCGAACTGGTGCCAGCCAGGTGCGCGCATTTGGAGTGGTGTCCTCGCGAGTAGGGGTGATCAGGCGATGAGCAGGCATGTGTCCCAGGTCGTTCTGGGGATGGTGGCGGGGTTGGAAAGGACCAGAGCGATACCGGCCGCGCCTTCGAGGAGGGCGGGCTCGAGTTCGGCCTCCTCACCGCTAGGGAGGGCGGCGCAGGTGGAATGGAGGAGACCCGATAGCTGAGCGTGAAAGCGAGGTGCGCAATCCGGGGCGGCGTCGGCGGCGACCCAGGCAGCGATGTGGATGATGCCGACTTGGCCGTGGCACAGCGACGGGTCGCCGTGTTCGGGATGCTGAACGGAGTTGGCTAGGGCTTGCAGCAATGCCTGCTCGGCCATCGTCCGGCGGTCGCCGTCGCCGGTCACCAGGGCGGCGAGTTGCTGGGCGCGGGCCAGGCCCGCGGTGCCGTAGCACCAGCCAGGGCGCTGTGAGCCGGTGACGGCCCGGTGCCCGGCGCGCAGTTGCGGACGGTTGACCCAGTACGGCCAGACCGGGCCGGTCGGGGCGGTAACGCGCCAGCGATCGAGCCAGGCGCAGATCCGGTCCATCGCGTCCTGGTGGCCGTCCACGACGTTGCCGTGTTGAGCGGCCAGCGCGAGCAGGGCGAGGGGGCCGCCGATTCCGTGGGCGAGTCCGGAGTTGGCGTGGCCGTCCCTGAACCGGGCGTCGAGGCGCCCGTCGGGGCCGGTGTCGGTCCACCAGCCTGGCAGCGTCTCGTCGTCGACGGTGATCGGTTCGGTAAGGCGCACCAGGTATTCAAGGATGGCCCGTAGCGGCTTTCCGCATTGATCGCGGCGGAGGAGGTAGGAGCCGATGCCGGTCAGGCCCCTGATGACGTCGAACTCGGCCAGGGTGGGGAGCCGGCTGGCGTCGATGCGGGCATGGGCGGCGTCGACGCGGGCGCGGGCGTCGGCGCTGATCACACTGTCGAGGCGATCGAGGGCTTCCTGGTAAGTGCCGGGACGCTGCTCGGCGGCGCAGTTGAGGGCGTGGGCGACGGCGGGGGCGCCGTAGAACAGATGACTGTCGGCTCCGCTGGTGAGCGGAGCGTGGGTGGCGTAGGCGAGCCAGTCGTGGGCGCGCTGCCACGAGCCGAGTCCGGCAGCGGCACGCTCGATATGCAGTAGCGCGACGCCAGGCGCTCCGTGGGCGAGCGATTGACGCCACCATGGGCGCCGCACAAGGTGGCCCGGGACGGCATCAGGGTGTGCCAGGCGGTCGGCGATGGCGTCGGCGAGTTCGCGGATGGGATAGCGGCTGGTCATCGGCATCCCCCCGTGGTGCGGGCCGTCCACGACAGCGCGGCGGAGCGGGCGAGGTGGAGGCCGACGGCTTCGTCGTCGAAGTCGATGCCGCAGGCCCGTACGAAGGTCACGTGCATGAGGGACCGCAGGACCTCATCGGTCAGGATGCCGCGGGTGTGGGGGCCGGGCAGGTGGGCGCGGTACTCCGCAATGGCCTGGTGGCGCGGCTTCCACGCTTCGGCGATGGCTGCGCCACCGGGTGCGGAGCGCAGGGCGGCCCATTCATCACTGGGGTCGGCGATCCGGACGGCTTGGCTGAACACCGGGCGCGGAACCTTCGCCGGCGCGGCGGCCGGGACGTTGTCGACCAGCCACCGCATGCCCGTGGCGACGTCCCCTGCGAAGGCCACGGCGATCGCGACGATGTGGGCGGCCACCAGGGCTTGTCGGTGCGGTCGCTGCGGCAGGCCGAGTTGGATGAGCAACGCGCGTGAATCGGCGCCGAACACCTTCTGGGCCGCTGCCCACGCTGGGCCGGAGCCCCATCGGCCGGTCTCGGGACGCGAGGTCGGATACGTTACCTCGCGCAGCAACCCCTGAAGGCGGAGTTCGTCCGCCCAGGCGCTGACCACGCCGACGACATCACCGAAGGCGGCCCGGTCGGGCAGTGCGATGCGCAGCCGCAGATGGTGGTCCGGATCGCGGTAGCGGACGAACCACCAGTCCGGTGGTGCTTCGAAGCGCGAGAGCAGATCCGGCAGGTGCTCGGCGAGGATGACGTCTTGACGGTGGACGGCCCCATAGAGGCTGGCAAGGACCACTGGGGACGTGCCCGGCGTCTGGCTCTGGTCGTGTCGGCCGACGATCCGTTCACGCGAAGGCGTCGGCAGCCGCGGCCATCGCGGGGGTGTGTCGGCGACGACGGGCACGATGATCTCGTGCGCTCGGCCATCACACCAGCCGGTGGATTCCGGAGTGGGCGCCTCGGTCAGCAAGGCATGGGAGGTCGTCCTCAGGTGGGTCCGCAGGAGGACGCGGTGCCCGGGTTCGTCCATATCCAAAGGCAGCAGCCGGTCGCCCTCGGACAGATGCACCCGGCGGGGTAGGCGGCGGCCGGTTCGCCAAGCGGACAGGGCCTGGTCCCACACCTCCCACCGTTGCGAGTCGGCTGGAAGGTCGGCCGCTGCAAGCCGCCATCGTGCTGGCGAGAGGATCGTCCGTCCATGGCGGAGGCGAGGAAGGAACGGCAGGCGGGCGGCGGCGCCCCAGTCGAACGTCGTCACCTGAGCACATTGAGCGCGGCTCAACTCGGTCAGGAAACGCGCGAGCGGAGGTGTATGGGTCTTCAGGTTCAGCGCGTGCAGCCCGGACGCTTCCAGCCGCCGGCCTCGTGCCGGGTCTGCCAGGTACAACCTGCGGCCGTCGCAGCCGACCGCCAGGTCGTCGACGGTCAGGGCGGTATCGCCGGCCGGGCGTTGCTCGGCGAGACTGATCATGGTCGAGAGCGTCTGCGGTGTGCGGGTCACGTGCGCGGTCGCCGGATCCAGCGGCGGGAACGACAGTTGCGCCGGGACGGTGTTCTGGTCACTGGCCGGGAGATTCGACAGACCAGCGGTCAAGGCGGTGGCGTCCCCGGGAGTGAGGACGCTCAGAAAGCGGCCGGTCAAGACTCCGGCGGCACGTGACACCGACACCACCTCCAGCGTGAAGGCCCCTCGGCGCAAAGCGCTCTCGTCCACGGCATTCACCCGGACGCCGAGCTCCAAGTGCGGCGGTGGGCGACGCTGGTCAGGCCCCAACTCCAAGGCGGTGATGAGTTCATCGTCCATCGTCACCTCGTCACGGCCGTCGATCGCCGCGTTCTGGGCCAGGGTGAGGAGTAGCTGGTCGCGGTCCGACAGTGCAGGGGGCCGGGCAGGTGTCACCGTGCCCGGATAGCCGTCAGGCCAGCCGATACCGCTGTCGCTCACCACGTCCAAGACCGGTACCAGTGACCCGATACCGAAACGTTCGTAGAACCGCTGGTGGTAGGCACGCCATGTCGGCGAGCCAACGGGGAAGGGACTCACGCGCGTGAGCGCCCAAACGGCGTCTTCGATCTCCCGTGCGACCTCGCGGGGTAGGACCACCGACGCGTCCAGCCGCAGGTCAACCGCTAACGGATGCTTCTCCGACGCGGCCAGGTCGCTCATCCGTTCGGCAGCGGCGCCGCGGAGAGCCGGTCCCGCCTCCTGAGGGCTCCGATTGTGCTTCTGGAGGAGATCGTGGATCTCGGCGAGCCCGAAGACCAGATCGGCAATCGGCGCCACCGAAGAAGCGTCGGCTCCGTGTAGCTGGCCCAGCAGGTAGCCGAGTGCGTCCGGCTCGGTGCTCGGCGCCTGCAAGCTCGTGATCAGGGCCCCGCGCCTCACCAGCTCGGTCAGCATCGCGGTGATCCGCGGCATGCCGGCTGAAGGGAACTCTGCTTGCAGCTTGGCGCTCAGATCGTCGAAGCCGATCGGCGCGTCCGCCCATTGCACTGCGGCCCGTACCGCCGCGCTGTACCGCAGCGACACCTCCGCAGCACCCGTTCCCCGTCCCGTGACGAGGGGCTGGTAGGGGACGATCAATCGGTCACCGCGCACCATCAGCGTCGTGTTGGCGACGACCGGCAGACGGCCGAGGAGCTCCGCGCAGCTCTCCAACCGGACGATGACGCTGACCAACCACTCCGTGCCGGCGCGGACAACGGCCCGATGCCGAGCACCCCAGCGCACGCAAGAATCGTCGCCGAACGACGCGGACGCGACCCCGCCGAAGAACCCGAACGGCATCGCGCGTCCCACCAAGCGTTGCAGGTAACGGGCGACGGAGAGCACGGCTCGTCGAGTCGCCCGAACTCCCGGGTCCTGCGCAGCGCACAGAATGCCCACCTGACGCGCGAGCGCCGGACTGGCGTGCCCCAGTGCCTCGGCGACGTCGTCAATCTCCCAGACGGCCCGAAGCCAGGCGATCCACGCGGGCACGCTCGCGGACGTGGAGACGGTCAAGTCCGGCCAGGGCGGAAGAGCCGGCCCCTCGTAGGCGGCAGCACGGAGAAGCGCAGCATCCGACGCCCGGAAGACGGCCGGACGGGGGGAAGCACGCACGGGAACCTCCGAAGCGACGATGCGGATATCGGCCATGGCGCCGCCGCAAGGAGATCCTTACGGCGGCGCCGGCGCGCTGGCGCGAGTGTTGACGCGCTGGTCAGACGGCGCCGCTCACGCAGGCCCCGCAGGTGCTGGTGCATCCGTCGTCGGTCACGTTGACGAGGCCGGCGGGGTCGGCGATCTCCAGCAGGCGCACGTCCAGGTCGAACGCGCCATCGGCGTCGGCCGTGCGTGTCTCGGTCTCCACGGGCTGGGGGCTCATGCTTCCTCCGTTTTCCTTGCAGGGGTGATGGATCCTGAACTCGCGGGGTGGTTCATGGGTCGGACGGCGCCGCACGAATTGGGTGGTTCCGGCTGCGCAGTGGCTGAGGAGCCTCGCTGCGAGCCCGCATACGGTCGGCAAGCTTGCGTGCGGCCACTCCAGGAACGTCTGTCGGGACCACGGCGACTGGCAGCCCCAGGGCGTCATCGCTCATGAGGACGAAGACGAACCCGCCTTCGACACGCGGGCTGGCCACCACCTCGGCGGAGCGGCTTTGCCGCTGCGGTTCCCACACTCGCAGCGTGACCGGGCGCAGCGCCTCCTCGACTACGCGGGCGCGGAGGCCGAGACGCTCGAGTTCGACGGCCAACGCCAGAAGCAGGCCTCGTGCGCGCACCTGCGGCTCCTCCTGGTCCGTCGAAGCGGGCGAGAAGCTCGTGCTTCTGGGGCGAGCGGGAAACATTGACCGGTCCTCTCACCAAGGTCAGCCGCGCATGTGAACGTGGACGCAACAAACCTCTCTCCCTCCTCGATGTAGGGGGAGAGCCCGTTCGCAGGCCCTTACCTGGCCCCTGGCGGCCTAGACGGAGACCACAGGTCATGAGCATCGCTGCAGAACTTCCGGCGCTCCTGAAACAGCTCCGGGAGCAGGCCGGAATGTCGCAGTCGGATCTCGCCGCACGCCTGTGCGCCATCACCGGCACCGCGACCGTCACCCGAGCCGAGGTGTCCCGATGGGAACGGGGACGGCGCCGACCCGAAGCGTGGCTCGCCGCGCTGGGGGCGGCGCTCGGAGTCGACCGTGCTGTACTGGAGGCCGCGGCCGGACGCGATCGGCGGTGCGCCGTTCCCGATGCGCGAGGCGTGTGGGCTGATCAAGCCGCTGCCGAAGCCCCGACCGCTCCGCGAACCGGATCGGTCGAAACCGATAATGAGTGGACCCAGGTGAGCGAACTGCTACGCCGGACATTTCTCAAGCGCGGTGTCGCTGCGATCGCGCTGCCGACGGTCGGTGTCGGGGAGCTCCAGCACATTGCTGCCGCTCTTGAGGACTCCCGTCGATACGCGGACTCGGCGCTGGTCGAGCACTTTCGTCGCTGCATCGACGAGGCGGCCGGCCTCGACCGCACCGTCGGCGCCGCCGCCGGTATCCCAACCGTCCTCGGCCTGGTCACTGCTATCGACCAAACCGCTCGCGACGCCCGACCCGACGTCCGCCGCGAGCTCCTGCGCACCGCCGCACTCGCCGCCGAACTCCTCGGATGGTTCTACCGCGACCTCGGCGCCGGGCCACCAGCGGGATACTGGCGAGACCGGGCGATGGAGTGGGCCCAGACGGCCGCCGACTCGGCCATGCAAGGCTATGTCCTGCTGAAGAAGGCACAGGCGGCCTGGGACGAACGAGACGCCGCCGAAATGATGACCTTCGTCCAAGCGGTCAAAGAGGGACCGTGGCATCTGCCGCCACACGTGCTGGCAGAAGCCGCACAACAGGCGGCGCGGGCTCACGCCATGCTCGGCCAGGACGTCAACGCCATGGAAACCGAGATCGAGCGAGCTCGCGAGCTTCTCACCGGGGCCGCCTCTCCAGGAGGGATCGGATCCCACTTCAACGAGGCCCTCTTCGAGTTGCAGGTGGCTATCTGTCACACCGAGGCAGGGCAACCGGGCCGTGCCCTCGAACTCTATGAGGCCAACCTGACCAAGGCGGCATTCCCCAAGCGCGACTTCGGGTACTTCCTGTCCCTCAAAGGCGCGGCATACGCCGCCGCCAAGGATCCCGACAACGCCGCCATGTCAGCGCTATCCGCGTTGAAGATCGCAAGGGCGACCAACTCTGCTCGAACTCACCGAGAGGTACTGCGTGTCGTCGGCCAACTTCATGCCTGGCCGCAGCGTCCTGCGGTCCTGGAACTCCGGGAAGCCGTCCTGGCATGACCCGAGTCCGGAAACGCGACGCTGCCGGAGGAGCACCGGTTGAGCCGGTCTTGCTGCCGGGATGAGTGATGACGTCTCGACGTCGATCAAGGCTGATCAGAGCCATTGCTCACAAGCTCGGCGCGGACCGTAGCCAGTCGGCGATGGTGGTGATGCTTTCGGCCTGCCACTTCTGGGTTTGAGGGTCCTGGTACCGGGGGTCATCGTGTACGGCTATCCCGTGCTGGGCTCCCTCGATCTCGCTCAGGCGAGCCTCGCCGCCGAAGCGTCCGACCGCGTCTCGTGATGAATCGATCGAGATGAACGTGTCCGCGGTGCCGTGCAGGATCAGCGTCGGTGCCGTCACCTCACCGAGCACCGCGTAGGGCCGGAGGTAGAACAGCTCGTTCAGGAGCGGTCGGCCCAGCTTGAACGTCGGCGAGTGCGCTAGGACGCCTTGCGTGGCCAACTGCTGAGCCGCCTCGTCGTCGAGGTGGTCGTCGTGCCAGTAGGTCTTCTCGTCGATGAGACGGCGCTTGTGGTGCAGCAGCGGATTGATCAGGACGAGCCTGTTGACGAGGTCGGGGTGATGGGCCGCGAGGAAAGCGGCAAGACCGCCGCTGAAGCTCGCGGCGAGCAGGTTCACGGGCTTCCCGGCGTTGACTTTCTGCGCTTCTTCGACGGCTGCGCGGATGTCGTTCACGACGCCGGAAAGGGTGAGGGACTGCATCTCGCCTTCGCTTTGCCCGTGGGCGCGCAGATCGAACCGGAGCGAAGGCAGCCCCGCCGCTGCCAGCCCTGAGGCCAGTCGGGCGAAGAAGCCGCCCTCCTCACGTGTCACACCGCCGCCGTGGACGAGCACCGTCGCGGCTCCTTGGACGCTGTCGGGCTCGACTAGCGTGCCGGCCAAACGCAGCCCGTCCAGGCTTCGGAAGGTGATGGTGGTGACGTGTTCGGTCATGTAGCGAGCCTCCGTCACACGAACTGCGTGGGTCAACGCGTGGTGGTGTCGGCTGATGGAGGCTCACTCCGATGCGTTGGTCGGACGGCGCGTTGCCAGGGGACCTGGCTGACGGAGGTCGGTCAGGAGCCGGAGGGTCTCTTCGTTGGCTTCCGCGTCGATCTCCTCGAGGCGGAGCGTGAGGAGTTGGTAGGTGCGGTGGACGGCGTCTGGGCGGCCGAGTCGTGCCTGCAGGCGCATGATGTCCTGGTAGAGGGGCTCGGTGTAGAGATCGAGGGTGATGGTCCGTTCGAGCGTGGCGAGAGCCCGCTCGGGATCCTCTTCCTTGATGAGTTGAACGAAGTTCCCCAGAGCGTCGACGACGGTGCGGCGGAGGTGCTCACGGTAGGTGTCGGCCCACGCGAAGTCGAAGTCGTCGGCGAACCCTCCGGTGTAGAGATCGCTGACCCGGGCGAGCGCATTGATCCGGTTGCCGGCGTCGTCGTCGGCTACGGCCCGCTTGGCCTCCGCGAGAGTGGCGGTCAGTTGCCAGAGGTCGACGTCGACCAGGTCGGGATCGATGCGGTACCGGCCGGCGGCGTGGATGAGGTACTTGGGTTCGTTGAGGCCGGTCGCGGTACGGAGGACTCCGCGGATGTTGGTGGTGGCGGTGTTGAACTGGTTGACCGCGGACTGGGGCTTGAGGTCTGGCCAGAGTGCACCGATGGCTTGATCGCGGGTGACGCCCTTGGGGTGCAGGGCGAGGTAGCCGAGCAGGTGCCTCGCGCCTTTCCGTAGGCCGGTGGTGATGGGGCCGTCGGGTGTGTGCAGAAGAACGGGACCGAGTACTTGAAGGCGGGCGGGGGCCTGATGCCCTTCGGGCATGCAGCGGGGCGACGGGACGAGGCCGGTCACGCTGGGCGAGATCGGTTCAGGCGGCGTGTCGGTGCTCGGCTGAGACACCGGGACATCGGGTTCGCTGCCGTTGGCGGTTTGGATGGTCTGCAGCATGCCGGCGGCGTCGTCCGCGGTCAGGTGGAACAGGCGTGCTTGGGTGAACTGGTCGGCGTCGGGGCCGTGGGCTGTGGTGACGGTGCCGTCCGCAGCGAGGTCCAGATTGGTGCCGGATGCCCAGGTGCCGAGGACGAGCGCGCCGATGCAGTAGCGGCGGCCGAGTGCCGCGAGGGCGTGCACGGCACCGTCTCCGTGCGCAGGGACCGTCGTCACCAGCAGCATTGTCGGCAGAGGCTCGCAGGGGTCCTCAATGCGCAGGGCGGGTACGTCAGGCAGCTCGTTCGCCTGGAGCATCCGGCCGCGGCGCAGGAGCTCGGCCTCCAGGTGATCGGTGGCCTCCCTCAGGGACGGCGTGATGATCAGTCCCTCGAGTGCCGTGGACAGGCCGGCGATGTCGGCACCGGGGAAGAGCATCTGTGCGTCGGCCTGCGGAATGATGATCTCGGCGCGGTAGCGGCGGGCCTTGGGCGCGAGCTCGGTGGCGATGGCACGGACCGCGGCGTGGGCGCCGTCTCCGGACAATCCGAGGCTGAGGCCCGGCAGGGGTACGGCGACAGGGCGGTCGTCGCGGGTGCCTATGACGAGGGAGTTGGGCTCGTCGGTCAGCAGCTCTTCAAGGGCGAGTTCGCGGTCGGACGGTAGCGGGGCGTCGCGGTCGGCGTAGGTTGCCATGTGGGCCTGTCGGGCCTTCAGGACCGGAGCGGGAATCGGTGGCTCGGCCGGGCTTCCGTACGAGGTCGGGTCGGTGTTGATCGGGCGTCGGAGCCGTCGGTGCAGGCGGGTGGCGGCTACGGCGGCGCTGAGCGCGACGGCGAGACCGAGGCCGATGCGGGAGCCGGACGGCAGGGTGACCGCCAGCGGCGAATGGTGGTCGTCCTGGTGGCGGGGTGTGGACGGCCTTGGGTTGGCTGGGTTGTCGGCGGGTGGCGCCACGACCGGTGTTGGCACTTGCGATGGAGTCGTCGCTGTTGACGGCGATCGAGACGGCGCTGGCGCTGGGGCGCCGGTCGTCTTGTGCTGTTGGGACGGCGTGGAGTGTGCGGTTGTGCCTGCCGAGGTGGTCCGCGACGGTGAAGACGCACTGTCTGGTTCGCCGAGCCGCGGGAGCCGGACGCGCTGGCCTGGGTAGAGGGTGTCGGGATCGGTCAGGGCGGGGACGCCGTCAGGCTGGTCGACGTGTTGGCTGCTTTCGAAGATCTTGGGGTAGAGGACACCTGAGCCGTAGGTGCGCTGGGCGAGATCCCACAGGGTGTCGCCCTGCTGGACGGTGTGAGACCGCCAGGGATGTTCGGGCCGTGGCGCGGGTGGGGTCTGGTCGGCCAGCAGCGGGGTCCAGTCGGATGTCGTCGGCTGCGGTGCCGGCGCCTTCTTTGAGTGCGTCGGATGGCCCGGGTTGTCGGGCTCTGGATCGGCAGCGGCGTGGACGCCGGTGGCGGCGTGCGTCTGCGCAGCGGCGGACGCCGAGTTGGCGATGGACGCGACGGTGGAGAAGGCCAGCGTCGCCGTGGTGACCAGATCCCGGACCAGTTGCTGCAGCGGACGGATCGGGCCCCGCGGAATCGCCGTGGAGCAGTCGGCCAGGTACCCGATCACTTCGGCAACGCACGTGAGGGCGAACAGGAACCATGTACCCCAGCTGATCAGCTCGATGATGGCGAGGAAGACCCGGTTGTCGTCGTCCGGGCGCATCAGGATGATGCGGATCTCCTCCCAGGACGGAATCCTGCCCGGGATGGGAGATCCGGTCATCTTGTACATCGCGATCGGGAATCCGACGAGCAGGCATAGGAACAACGTCAGAGCGCTGAGCCCGCGCGCGAAGTCGGCGAGGCGACTGGTGCCGGTGTAGGTCACGGCTGGTGGGGTCCTTCCACTCCGGTGGTCAGGTTGGCGGTCGCGTCAGCGTCGGCGTGCAGGGTGGAGATCCCGATCAGGGAGAGGAAGCGTGCGGGCCGGGTGATCGTGACGTGGACGCGGATGGTGTGGGTTCCGGTGGTGGTCGCGGTGCCGGTGTAGCCGTCGGCGCGCAGGTAGGTGCGGGCGGCGCGTAGCGCGGCTTGGCGGTCGACGACGAACCGGCCCCGTTCGTAGGCATGGTCGAGGTCGACGAGTCCGGCACCGGCGCGGGCGGCTTCCTCGGCGGCGGTGCCAGCGTCCTGCCGGGCTTCCAGGACCTGTTCGAAATCGACGATGGCGCCGAAGAACACCAGGACGACCAGGGTAATGATGACGGCGAAGACGCTGACACTTCCGCGATCAGCTTTCGCCAGGTGTCCGAGGGCGCCCGGCGGCGGCGCCGGCGTGCACGTACTCATCGGGCAGCTCGGTACGGGTCGATGGGCGATTGATGTGTCTCGGTCACCGGTCGAGCCCCCGGCATCCAGGTCAGCGTGAGGTCGCTGAGCCGGATCACGCAGGTCACGCGCGCCGACACCGTGGCCGGTTGCCCGACTGGGCGGTGAAAGCCGGACAGGTCGAGCCGGACGGACGGTGTGCAGTGCAGGCCCCGGTCGTGCAGGGTGTGCATAGCGCTGGCGGTCGCGTCGGCGCGGGCTTGTCCGGCGGTGCGGGCGATGGACGCTTGGCGGGCGGCGTCGGCAGCGGCCTGCGCAACCACTGCGCTTCCGTGCATGACCCGCATGGCCACGAGTAGCCCGGCGAGGAGCGCGATGAACAGCGGCGCGAGGATGGCGGTCTCCACCACCGCATTTCCCGCGTCCCCTGCCAAGGCGGCGTCCTGTCTGAATGTGTTCCGACGTCTCGGGGTCATGCCGGTCCGGGAATCGTGAACCGTTCCCGGGCGCCGCGAGCCGTCCTCGACACGGTGAAGTTGACACCCGGCAACAGCGACGGAGCGATGCCGGTCACCCGAACGGAAATGGTGTTCGCGCCCGACACGGTGATGGTCGGTGTTTGCAGGATGGGCTCGTCGCGGGCGAAAGACGCCGCAGCGGCGCGGCCGCCAGCGAAGGTGCCCTGGCGGGCGCGGGCGACGCGCAGGCCTTCTTCGGCGGCCGACTGGGCGACATCGCGGGCCACCGACACCATCGCCGCCTGTGCGAGCGCGAGGAACAGCACCCCTACGGCTGGAAAGGTGATCGCCGCCGCGACGGTCGCCGAACCTTCGTCGCGCTTTCGCCGGCTGGTGTTGCGCGGGTTCACGGGCCGGTGGATCCGGGGATCTTGTTGATCCAGCCGTGCACCTTGCTCGAGACGGCCATGTAGACCACGAACGCCAGCCCGGCGAACCCCGCGACGATGATGATCGTCTCGACCACCCCGGAGCCCCGGTCGCCGCGGTTCCGCAATTCGGCGACGAGTCGTCGTCCTAGTTCTTGGGCGGCGAGCGCGGCGCGCATCACCGCAGCCTTGAGCGTGTTCATCGTCCCCCGATGTGTCGTACGTGCGGAGTTCTGGCGTGCTGGACGCCCGGCACTTCAGCCGGATGCCAGGAGTTTGGAGAAGAACGGGAAGCCGACCAGGATCACGAAGCCGAGCATGAGCAGGCTGGTCGGCACCCACATGGCAGTGGTGCGGGAGTTGGCCTCGGCGCGTGCTGAGGCGGACGCCTCGTGCCGCATCGAGTTGATCTTGGCGACCAGGACGTCGTGCATCTTGGCGCCCTCGTTGCCGGCGATCTCGGCGGTGTGGGCCAGGTCGATCAGGTCGCGGACGCCGATCTCCTCACCTAGCCGCGATAGGGCGCGCCAGGGCTGCTCCTGGCCGTGCCGGGCTCGGGTGAGCGCCTGGTGGACGCGCTGGAACGGCCATCCGCTGCTGATCTTCGCCGGGTCCTCCAATGCGGCGTTCAAGGCGGCGCCGGCTTGGCGTTCGAGGACGACGAGCTGGAGGTAGGAGGAGAAGGCGTAGCGGAAGTCGCGGCGGCGCTGGCGGGCCTGCGAGCGCACGTTCCAGTCCGGAACGAACCACAGGACGGCGGCGAGAACGAGCCCGCTGATGACCGGGAACTTCCATGTCGGCGAGCCTCCGGCCAGCGCGACCAAGCCGCTGAAGATCAGCGGGATGATGAGACCGGCGACGAACAGGACCAGCTTGTCGAGCATGAACCGCTCGACCCGGCGTCCAAGCAGCGCCAGGTCAGTGCGCGGAATGGCGAGCGCACCGGCCGGACGAGCAACACGTCCGGCCAGCCACCGGCCGAGGCGCTCGCCCATGCTCAAGCCGTCGGCCGGTGGCGCGGGGAGCAGCGTGGGCTGGATACGGGCCAAAGCCGCGTCCAAGCGCGGAGGCGGAGGCCACAGCTCGCGGACGAGCATGATGACGCCGACGGTGCCCAAGCCTCCGGCGACAGCAGCAGCCCCGATCATAGGTCCGCTCCCTGCGCGACGGATGGTGGGCGGTCGGTGTGCATGAACCTCGCCCCGGTCGACAGCACGGAAAGCCGCCGCATCCACCAGAGGCCGGCCCCGTAGATGGCCGCGACCACGGCGAGCACTGTCTGCCCGAGCGCGGTGCCATAGGGAGCGGCGAGTGTCTGGGACGAGGCGAACAGCACGCTCAGGGCCATGACCGAGCCCACGATGACGATCAGCGTCGTGCGCAGTCCGGCTCGTTCGGCTTCGACATCCCGGCGGACGAGGACCTCCTGTTCGACGGCGTTGGCCAGCAGCCGCAACGCCTCGCGCGTACCTGGGCCGCGACGCCGGGCGGCCAGCACCAGCGCGCAGGCGATCAGATCGCCGATCGGGTCGTCCAGTTCGTCGGCGAACGCCCGCAGCGCCTGTTCGGTGTTGGCGTGGTTGTTCAGTCTCGTGGCCAGCACGGTGACCGGCCTGCGAATCGCCTCGGGCGCGATCCGGGCACTATCGGCCAGCGCCTGCTCCAGGCCCCGGCTGGCGCCCATCATCTCTGCGAGCCGCCGCGACCATTGCGCCAATGCGTCCAGCCGCGCGATCCGGTGCTGCGGCGCCCGTCCCGACAGCATCGGCGGCACCGCGTACACCCCGGCCGCCACCGCCACCGCGGCGACCGGCCACCAGGACGTGAAGAGCACCAGCAGCCCGGCCGCGAGCGCGGCCAGCAGCCGGTTCCGCCGACCCGGCCATGCCGGTGAGCGGACCAGCAACTGCAGCCGGGACGGCGGCCGGGGCACCGCGCCCGCAGGTTCACCTCTCCGGAACCCGATCACCAGTCCGATGACACCGGCGGCGGCGCACAGACCCGAGAAAGCGGCGGGCAGTATCGCCATCATGACCAGCTCCCGCCCGCGATGACTGCGTCCGACTCCAGCAACGTTGGGTCGAAGCCATGCCGGTTGAGTTCGTCCAGCAGCCCGGTACTGACATGGCCCCCGGACGCCGTGGCGCGGCCGTCGGGTCCCCGGTTGAAGATCAGATTGCGGGTGGGCTCGGCCGAATCGGCGGGCGGGCCGACTTCCATCACCTGGGACACATACCGCTCGTTGCCGGCCGCGTCGCGTTCGAGGTGGACGACGAGGGGCTGCGCGAGCCCGAACATCAGGTGCAGGTCCTCCGCCGCGAGCCCGAGGCCGGCGCGGCGGCCGAGCTGGACGACGCGACTGAACACGTGCTCGGGCCGGTGAACGTGAAGCGTGCACATTGAGCCGCGCGCCCCGGAGTACATCACCTCCAGCATCGGCGCCAGCTCCCCATGGCGCGCCTCGCCCACGATCACGCGGTCGGGATTGAGCCGCAGGCAGGCCGGGACGAGGTCCTGCAGGCGCACCTCACCGGCGCCTTCGGCGTTGGCCTGGCGTGCCTCCATCGCGACGACATCGTGGTGCCGGTGCGCCAGGCGCGGGTCATCCAGGAACAACTCGAAGTCGCTCTCCAACGTGATGACCCGCTCCTCAGGCGGGATCTCGTTGGCCAGCGCCCGCACCAGGGTGGTCTTGCCGGTGTTGACCTCGCCGCACACGATGATGTTCCGCCGCGCCCGGATCGCCGCCCGTAGAAAACGCTCCAGCGGCTCGGTCAGCGTGCCGAGACGCGTGAGTTGCGGGAGCGTGACGTCTACGAGACGGTGCACGCGGATCGCCAGATGCGGACGCCGCGACACCCAGCCCACCACCGCGAGCCGGACCCCATCCGCCAGCGCGACGTCCAGCAGCGGCGAAGCATGGGAGAACTCCCGACCGGTGTTGCCGCGCCGCGCCAGCAACTGCACCCATTCGAGGAGGTCATCGTCGCTCTCGGCGACCTGCGGACCGGGCTTCTTCGAGCCGTCGGTGAAGGTGATCCAGGTCTGATGGCAGCCGTTGACGACGATGTTCTCCACATCGGAACGCTCCAGGTAGGGCTGTAGCGGCCCGAGACCGAAACGCCGGTCGAACACCGCACGCGCTATCTGCCTCTGCTCCTCTGCGGACACGACGCGACCGGACTGCACTTGCTCGTCCGCCCACGCCTGCACCTGGGAGTCGATGAGCTGGCGTGCTCGCACGCGGTCCACACTGTCCCCGAGGACGTCCGCCAACTGCGCCGACACACGCCGTACCGCCGCCCAGAGGGCGGCCCCGCTCTCAGTCGTCCACGTCTGGGGTGCACTGCCTGCGGAGACCGATGAGCCGTCCCGGACTCTCCGTAGATTCGCGGACGGCCAGCCGGGCGCGGTCACAGGGCGGCTCCCTCAAGCGCCGGGACGGCGTCCGAGCGCATGGCCGCGGTCGACTTGATCTTTCGGCCCAGACTGCCGAGTGATTGCATCAGCATCGAGGTCCGGAAGGTCACGCGGCGGCGGGCGCCATCGGACAGCACCCGCGCTTCGGATGGCGCGTACGGCAGTTCGCGCAGCACCGGTACACCGAGGACCCTTTCCACCTCCGCCGGACCGTAGGAACCGTCCGCGATCAGGCACAATCCCACGGGCGCTCGATCGCCGAGCAGTTCCTCCAGCGCTTCCAGGCGGGGCCGGGCCGCGTCGACCTGCTGCAGCGTGGGCTTCAGCACCATGACGACCGCGTGAGCGGCCCGCAGCAGTTCGGTCGGTGTGTCGCTGCCGCCTACCCTTCCCAGGTCTGCGATCACATCGCCGTCTCGAGCCACTGCCGCTGCGGCCAGTCCGTGCCACAAGTGCTTCAGCAGGGATCCGTGCCGTGGGTCACGCAAGCCGTGCAGGAGTTCGACGCGGTCGTCGTCCGTGATCGGCACGACGTACTCCTCCAACGGGACAGGCGAGTTCGCCCTGGTGTCGGCTGCCATCGCCAGCCCGAGCAGCCCAGGGCCGGCGGATTCGTTCATCCGATTGGCCATGAATCCGGGCAGGACACGGCGTCCCGCCGGATCGCATTCGGCCAGCAGGACGCTGCCAGGCCACGTCAGAGCCAGGCCCAGCGCCGTGGTGGTCGCCCCCGGCGACCCACCCGGCGAGATCACGCAGTACAGCGCCATGTCAAGCTGGCCTCTCCGTCACTACGAGCACCACCAGCCCGGCCGCCGCTTCGCGGGCCACGGTCGAACTGTCCGAGTCGGCCACCACCAGCGACACCGTCATCGCACCCTCCGCGTCGGGTCCGTTGACCTCGTCGACCACCGCGGGCACGTCTCGCAGGCCAGCGTTCTGGCGGCTCGGCGCGCCGGCGTCCGACTGATCCTGGTTGCCGGAGGTGAACACGACCCGCACTTTCCAGCCCGATGTCAGCCCCGGCGGCGTCGAGCTCGACTTCAGTGGGACGGTCACCAGTGCTTCGCCTCGCTGCGGGCTCGGCTGCTCCGTCAGCTGCCCTGCGGCCAGAAGTGATCCCTTTCGCAGGCCGACCGCCGTCCTGCGGCCGACGACGGCTCGGAGTTGCCGTCCCGGAACGGTCGCGACGGCGGGATCGACCGCCACCCGCGTCACCCGAAGGTCGGCTGGGGCGAGCTTGTGTCCCATCGGGACATCGCCTGCCAGCAGCACGACGGGAACGCGGTTCCCGGAAGCCTGGACCATCTGCACGTTCGCGATCACAGCGATCAGCACCAGGACCGCCGCAGCCACGATCCGCAACGGTCGGCGTTGCCGCGGCAGCCGCGGCAACCGTCCCGGCGCTCCCGGCTCCCGGCCACGGACTCCCTTCGACAGAAGTGGTCTGCGCAGTGTGCTCGTGGTCGATTTCATGACCTTCCTCGTCCGTACAGGCTCTGCGCCTCGGCCACCCGCAGGCGAAACATGGTCGAACGCGTCAGCGGGGGCAAGGCGCCGCCTGATCCGTCCGAACCTCGCCAGGTGCCGCCCCACGTCGCCGACACCCGCACGCGATACGCATGACCGGGTTCGTGAAGAGACGACTCCTGGAAGGTGTAGGAGCAGTTGGTGTGCTGTGCCGCGGCTGGCCGCGACTTGTCATACGCGGCGCCGGGGCCGGGGCATCGGACGACCGGCCGCCCGTAGCCCGGATCGATGGTCGTGGTCTGCAGGCGGGCGGTCACCTCCACCCAGACGCCGCGAGCTGCGACACGTCCGTTCCGTGTATTCCCGTTGGTCACCCAGAACCATTCCGGCAGACCCACCAGCCCGTCCGAGCCGCGTGGTGGAGCCGTCCGCACCACCGGCGCGGGAATCGGCATCCGCGCCCACTTCTCCAGCGCCAGCTCGCCGGGCGAGACCTTGCGCGCCTTACCGCCTTTGTGTGCCGGCTCGCAGACCTGGACGTCGTCACTCAACGTCCGGCAATCGTGCGCTCCCATCTCGTCCGGTTCCTCGGCCGCATGAGCAGCGGACTTCGGAGCCGCCGGCGAAGAGGCCGACGGGTTCCCGTCGTCGCCCGCCCCGAACTTGTAGTTGTAGATGTTGGTCGTCGGCGGAATCGGATCACGAGGTGGCGGAGCCATGAGGGAGGTAGTGGAGGCGATGACGCCCATGAATATGGGAACCAGCGTCTCCAAAGTCAGCACCCCTCCCCGAGCGTGATACTTTTGCTGACCCGCCACTTCCCATCACGCCCCTTTATCAGCAGGGCTTTGGTGTTGTCCTCTGTGACGCCCCGGTTGACCTTCTTCTGCTTGGCCGAATTGAAGAGACCGGCATTTCGGGTGTCCTGGCAATCGAGTATCGTGGCGCCGTTCGCGGTGAGTTGAAGGCTCGTCACATGCACGATGACATTGCCGTAGGTCGTGAGATGTTGCTTCTTCATCACGGCGATGCGTTTCAGCACTCGCGAGAGTTGAGGTTCGGCCATGACGGCGGCGAGTTGCTGCCTCCGGGAATCGGCGGGCAGAGAGTCCGCCCGGTCCAGCATCCCGACGAAGCTCCGGTAAGCCAGTTCGGCTGCCTTCGCGTCGGCCGCTGATGAGGAGCCCAGAGACGTCCTGGAATCGGTCGGCGATGGCAGGGCCACAGCCTGTTGCCTGCCGCTGCAACCCGACAATGCCAAGACGATGCCCGCCGCACCGAGCAGGCAGACGAAAGGTACCGGACGCCGACCGATCCCAGGCAAGTCTCCACCTCCACGTTTCTGATCATTGACGTGCGCTCTCACGTGCTACCGGGGCGGGATCGTGATTGCGACGTCGAGCGATCGTAGGCGTACGGGACGGCACTTTCCTTCATGTCACGCCGTCATGAGGGTAAATCCCCGTACATCTGAGTCCAGCCGCATCGACTTGCATGGCAATATCGCCCTATATGCCGTTGATGTGAAGCGATCTTCGTGGCTATCCGAGAGGTCACATTTCCGAACCGGGGAAGATGCCCTCCGCGGAGATGCGGCCGTCGCGGATCGCGGCGGCGAGCTTGGCTTCGGCGGCCCGCCGGCCTGTGTACAACCGCCACGCGGCCACGGCCCAGGCCTGCGCGATGTCCTGAACGGACCGGCCGTCCAGCCGCGTAGCGATGATCAGTTCCGCTTCCTGCGAGCTGATGATGTCCTGGTGCGCTGCGTCCCGTACGAGGACGGCCAGGTCGGCGTCCGCTGCGGGCCTGTGTTCGCCCAAGTCGCAGGGATCGATGGGCAGCTCGCGGGTCGCGCGGCAACGCGCACGGAAGGCGCCCTTGCGCGCCCACCGCATCAACCGTGCGGCGATGTACGGATTGTGGAGGTTGATGCGGGCGAGCTGCGCGACGAACTCGGTGAGCATCTCCGACACGATGTCGTCGATGAGCCCGTGCGGGCTGGTGCGGATGACCTGGGCGGCCGTGGCCTTCAAGCCCGGCATCGCGACTCCGACGCATCCGACGACCCACGCCGGGTCGCCCATGCGCGCACGGATGACGAGAGCGCGCCAGGCTGCATCCTTCAGCGCGTCGGATGCGGTCTCGGCCAGCAGCAGCGTCCGCAGCTCGCCCAAGTCCACAGACCGGGCGGGCAGGCCGTGTCCGATGGCACGTCCGTCCATGGCCAGCGGATGCGGGTCCGTGGTCAGGAGCTGGAAGGAACGCTCGGCGACGTTCAGCGCGCGGCCGGTGTTGGTGTCTGCGGCCGTACCGGCGAGGTGCTGGTCCTGGTTCTTGTGGTTGGTCATGACGCCCCCGAAGGTCGTGACGATTCGATGGCGTCAGGTGTCTGATGAGGCACATGCACTTCATGAGCACTTCGTGAGCAGCACGGGCTGCTCACGAAGTGCTCACGATCTGCTTAGAATCGCTCTGACCTGCACGGACACGGCCGAGTGGCTCGTGCTTACGTGCCGTCGGTAAAGTCGCGTCCGTGCTTAAAAGGTCGCCTACCTGGGCGTTCACCACCCGCAGGATTCCTCGGTAAAGGATCAGCAGCGGCCCTGGCCTGTGCCCGGCCAGCCGGCGGCGTGACCGTCACCTCAGGCCGGCGGCGACCAGTTCGGGTCGCGACCTAGGAGCGCGGCGAGATTGGCGCTCACGGGTCGGGCGGTGTCCTCGTCGACCACCCTGTCCGCAGCGCGACCGGCTACACGAGATCGTCGAGCCCGGCGCCGGGTACTGGCGTATAGGGAGCCATCGCCCAAGCCGAACCGGCTGGCCGAACTGGCGCGTGCCGTCCAGATTCTCGGCTTCCCCGGGCCTTCCGTGCCCTCCGCGCCAGTTCGGCGAACACGCAGGCCATTGTGAGCGACGGATGATCAGAGCTCGCCGGGGCGGGTGTCAGCGGAACGAGCCCGTTACTTCATGCGGAGCGACCTGCCGGTGTATTCCATAGGGCTCTGGAGTCACCGCTTTGCAGGGTGGCGAGCCGGTGGGCAACTTCTCTCCAGGCCCAGTCCTGGTCCGTGGCCTTGCGAAGGTAGGGGCTCAGTCCGCTGATCTCACGGACGTGTATGAGCGTCTCGGAGCCGGACCAAGTGCTGACGTCCCAGCCGTAGGCGTCGGCGAAGTCCCTTAGTTCTCTCGCGCTGTGCCGACCGAATCGGCGACGCATGTAGTAGGGCTGGATGAGATCCCATTCGCGAGGACCATGGGCGACATGGTCCCAGTCGCTCAGGACGACGTCACCGTCGAGTACACGGATGAGGTTGTTGGAATGGGCATCTCCGTGAATCAAGCCGGGCTCCAGGGCGGTCGGCAGCGCAGTCCAGGCTGCGCGCAACTCGCCGATACGGGTGAGCAGCCACGACCGATCTCGGTCTGTCATCGCGCTCGGATGTCCATCAACGGCCGAGGCGACGCTCGCGAGCGGATCAATGAGTCGCGGGAGTTCCATCGGCGGGTCTGGACGGTTGTGGAGGTCGCGCAGTAGCCCACCGAGTTCGGGGCCGGTACCGGGTGGCTCGCTGACGGTCTCGAGGAGCCGCCACACTGAGACGGCATGGCCCTTCACACTGAACGGTTCCATGTCGGCAGGTTCGGTGCAGCGGAAGCCGTCGGTCGAGAGCCATCGCGTCACTTCGACGGACTTCTTGATGCGGTTGAGCGCGTCCGGGTTACCCGAGATCCGGATGAGCAGGTGCGCCGTCGGCAATGCCACGGCGGTGTTGCTGTGCTGATGGACCAGGCGCGCATCGTCCACTGGGACGCGGCACTGGTCGGCGACCGCGTCAACCGCCTCGGCGACGTCATCGGGTAGTGCCCGCATGGGCTTGCTTTTCCCGGTCTTAACGAGCGCAATCGGCCAGCACCGGCTGCGCGGCTTCTTGCAGTTCGGCGACGGCCGGGTGGTCTTGGTGGACGGCGAGCGCGGCGAGCATCTCGGTGACCCGGACGCAGATGCGGCGCGAGGAGATCTGTGCGGCGAGCGCGAGCATCTCGTGGCCGCGGACGCAGGCCTGTTCGACGTCCAGTGTCTGGGCGTGGGCGATCGAGAGGATGCCGAGGCTGAAGGCGCGTGGACGCGGGTCCGTGCGTACCGTCAGGCTTTCCTCGGCTGAGCGGGCGGCGTCTCGCCCCATGCCGAGGTTCACATAGCAGCGAGCCTCTTCGTGCCGAAGGTGTCCCCAGCCATAGGCGCCCATCCAGCTGGGTTCCTCAGCGGTACCAGCCTGTTGGTAGGCGTCCCAGACGCTGCCGAGAATTCGTTGGGTACGCGCCCGGTCTCCGGTCAGCGACGACGCGAGGGCGGACTTGGTCGTCAGGAACGCCCGCCCGAGCGGGGGCGTGGTCCGGGCGACGCCGACCGCGCCATCGGTGTAGGCCAGGGCCTGTTGCACATGGTCGGCCCGCTGCACGGGCCTCGTGGCGAGCGCGGCCCTATGCATCTCGTGCTCGCCTCGGCGCGCCAGCACCCAGGCCGTCAACGACGCGTCACCGGACTCGTTGGCCATGCTCGCGGCTCGACCGAGCAGCATCAGGGACGCGTCCAGCCGATCGGTGTCGAGGTTCATCGCCGAGACGCGCATGGCGAACTCGGTGGAGACGGCGAACAGCCGGCGGCGTAGCGAATCGGGTGCGTGCCCGCGCAACCGGGGCTCGATGACATCGGTCAGGTAGTCGGCGGCCTGGCGGCGGATCCGGGCGCCGCCGAACTGCCGGTCGGAGGTCATGAGCGCGGTGAGCATGCCGCGGATCGCCTCCACGTCGCCCGCACTGGGCTTGCGGTTGGCCGGCTCCTCGGGGCCGTCCTGGAAGAGCTCGTCCTCGTCCATGTTCAGTGCCCTGGCGTACAGGATGCGGTAGCGCTCGGTGATCCGGACGACATCGCCTTCCTCCCACCGCTCGATGTAGCGGCGAAGGCTTCGGACGCTCGGCATCTTGTGCGGGTAGTCGGCAGCGTTTCGGAGTTCTTCCGCCATGCGCGGGATATCCCAGCCCAGTGCGCGGCGCTCGCGGCGCATCCGGGCACGCACTCGTGGAGTCGTCTCATAAGCCATGAGCGTGCACCTCGCCGCCTACCAGCCGTCCCGCGAACGTGGAGATGTCGCAAGCTGTCGAACATTGTCGGCTAGAGCCGCACCCTCCGCCACGGCTTCACTAACAGTGACCTAATCGTCACCAGTGCAGGGAGCTGGTCGCGGTGCCCGAACCACAAGCAGGACGTGGGGCCGATGCGATGGTCGACATCGGCCTCTCCGCGCCGGCCGCCATGTCTTGAGCCCGAGGCGAGACCCGTGCTGCTCGAGCCAGGTACCGCCGCCCGGTCCACAGCAGCCGAGCCCTGCGTGCTCCTCCCAACTCCGGATCCTGATGAAGGCCGTGATCATGCTCAGCGAAACCCGGGATGCGCTCGTCCTGGACCCGACCCCACATGCTCCCGAGACCGCCCGCCAATTCGTGTCCACGCGTTTTGCCCAGTGGGGCCTGGACGACTTCGACGGCCAACTCGTGGTCTCGGAGCTGGTCACCAACGCGCTTCTGCATGGTGTCGGCGCGATCGTGGTGCGTGTTCTACAAGACGAGCACAGCCGCTTGCCGAAGGTCGAAGTGACGGACCAGGGCGCGGGACGCCCCGTCCTGCGTCCGCCAAACTATGCGGTCGATTCAGGGCGCGGTCTTTCGATCGTCGCAGCACTCGCATCCGACTGGGGTGTGCGCTCGCTCCCGGACGGCGGCAAGGCCGTCTGGGCGCTGCTGCCCGCCTGATCTCCGCCTGCCGCCGGTCTCCTCTTCGCCTCCCAGGGTGATCTGTCGTGCCCGAGCGCGAATGGTCGCGTTTTCCACCTCCGTCTCCGCGCTGGCGCTGAGACCCGATACCAAGCGGCGCTCGACTTGACGGACAGTAGCGAGACGAGCACTAATACGTTTCCGCCTGGGCTGCCCTGTGGCCAGACGGGCCGGGCGGACAACATCCGAAAGAAGAGGGGGATGGAAATGGCACCGAAAGGCTGGAGCCTGTGCTCCGCGAGCGAATGGCTCTGGGGATCGGAACCGATGCGGTGGCGTCGGGTTTTCCCGGGCCGCGCAGACCAGGTGACCATGGCCCGGCAGCTGGCGGCGTCGCTGTTCGCCGGAACCAGCCGGGAAGAGGAGGTGGCGATGGTGGTGGCCGAGTTGGCGAGCAACGCCGTTCTGCACACTCGGTCGGGCTACCAGGGAGGTTGGTTCGGGCTCGAGGTCACGCTGCAGGACGTCGCCTACATCGCGGTGACCGACCTGGGCGGCGGGTGCATTCCGACGATCCGCTCCGAGCAGCCTGGGTGCGAGCCGCGGGTGAACGGACGCGGGCTGCTCATGGTGTCCAAGCTCGCGCTGTCGGTCGGAATCCACGGCAGCCCGGACGCCGGTCACACGGTCTGGGCCGACGTCGACCTGCGCAGCAGGACGGCGACAGCACCGGCGGAGGAGACGCCGCTGGCGTCATGAGGGAAGAGGGCCCAGCCTGGGACTAGCAGGCTGGCCCCTCAGGGGACAGGGTAGAACCCAGCTCCCCTTGAGGTCGAGGCTCCGTCCTGCCTCTGGTGCATCACCGGGGTGCGGGCGGAGCCTGTCCCTGTTTGCGGCAATTTCTTTGCTTGTGCCCGCATTAGGTGGCGGGCAGCGCTCGTTGCGTCTTATCGGGGTTCTGTTCGGTCTTCTTTTCGGTCTTCTTTTCGGGGTTCTGTTTATGACCAGAAGCCCCTGGTGGCCCTGTTAGTGCAGGTCGGCGCGCTGTTGCATCTTCTGTTCGTGTGCCCGACTCGTCACCAGGACGACTCCTGGTAATAGCCCGCGTGTGTGGTCGATGGCTTTGATGTGGGCCTCCTTGTCGGTCGTTTCCTGCTGTGCCCCCTGCCTCCCCCCAATCCCCTAACCATGACCGCCGGCGCCGTCAGGTGCCAGCGGTCGCCCGTCGCGGCACGCCCGGTGACCGGCAGGCCGTGCCGGACGCGCGAGTCGTACGAGGTGAGGCGTCCGCCGGGGCGCGGTGCCGTTTTGGCGCCTTTGATGAGCCGTATTCGGTGAAAGGCGTCGGGGGTGGGTGCGTGTTCGGTGGCGTGCGCGGTTTCGGTGTATGGAATCGGTGTTTGCGTTTGCTTGGGTTTAGGGGCGTGCGGGTTTGAATGGTGACATCGTTCAGCCGTTGAGGTGATTAAAAATGTGGCCGCAGGTGCTTGCCTATCGTTGCGGTGTCGAGAAATGGTCGTAGTCCCGGTGAACGGGAATGGCGCCGAATCGCGGTCGCCGGAACGAATGGAATGGGAGTCGAAATGGCCACGAAGAACACCGCCGCTATCGCCGCCGTTACTGGTGCGGACGGGAACGGCGTCATTGACGCGGAGGGGCACGTTGGCGGTGCCGCCGGTGTGTCGGGCGGGGCGCGTCCGGCAGGGGCGGCTGGCGCGGTGTGGGACGCGCTGACGGGCAACCCGGGTGCGACGGTAGCGGGGATCGCGGCGGCGGCGGGTGTCAGCCGTGCGACGGTGTCCCGAACGCTGACCGCGCTGGAGGGTGACGGGCGTGCGGTCCGGACGTCCGGCGGGCGGGACGGGGGAAAGCGCCTGCCCGACACCTGGCACGCCACCACCGACACCGCTACCGCCGCCCCCGACACCGCTACCGGTGAGGCGACGACCGGCGGCACCGTGACCGCGACCACGGGCGCCGGTGAGGCCGGTACGGCGCCGACCGGCCCCGCGCCGGACGCGCCCGCCGCCGGGCCGGAGGAAGCCCTGCCTGGCCCGGTGACCGGTGCCGACGGCACCGACGCCGAGGAGGCGGACACTACGGCCACGGACGCCATCGGCACCGGGGACGCGGACGGTGAGGGGGAGGCGGGGTTGGATCCGGCGGCGGTGGCCGAGGCGCGGGACGCGCTGACGGCGTTGCGGGACGGGGTCGCGGCGGCGCTGGCGGCGTTGGAAGCCGGGGACGGCGAGGCGGCGTTGGCGGCGGCTGAGGGCGCCTACAGCGGGTCGGGGTCGGTGCGGCGGTTGGTGCGTGCGGCGGCGCGGGGCCCGGTGCGGACGGTGTCGGGCCGGGTGCGGTCGCAGCCGGGGGCGATGCGCGCGAAGGTCGCCGCGCACCTGACCGCGCACCCGGGCGCGGCGTTCACCCCGCATGAGGTGGCGAAGGTGATCGGTCATTCGGCGGGCGCGGTGTCCAACGCCCTGGACCGGCTCGCCGAGTCCGGTGACGCCGAGCTGGTGTGCGAACGCCCCCGCCGATTCACCACCACCCACCGCGCCATCGCGCGCGCCGCCAACGCCACCGTGCCCGCCGCGCACTGACCGCGCGCCCGGACCACACCGACCGCCATCGGGGGCGGGCACCCTACCGCCCGCCCCCGGCACCGCCGACCACCGACACCACCGCCTGGAGGCACGTGATGACCACCGCTCCCACCACCGCGACCGGCACGGGCGCGCCGCCCACCGGCCCCGCACCGACCCCCGGCCCCGCACCGACCCCCGGTGCCGCACCCGCCACCGCCGTGCCTGCGCCCGCCGTCCCGGTGCCGGGGCGGCGCCTGGGGCAGGGTGAGCTGCGGCGCCGGATCGCGACCGTGCTGGCCGACCGTCCGGGGAACCTGTTCAGCCCAGGTGAGATCGCGAAAGAGCTCGGCCGGTCGGCGGGCGCGGTCGCCAACGCCCTGGCCACCCTGACCGACCGAGGGCAGGCCGAACAGGTGTCGGGCCGCCCGCGACGCTACCGCGCCACCGCCACCACCCTCGACGCCACCAAGGGCGGTGGGGCGGGCGCCGCCCGGGCCGCGCGCCGCAACGCGCCAGCGCCCGCCGCCCCGCCCACCGGCACCACCACCCCGGCTCCCGCGCCCGCCACCGGACCGGTGGGCGCGGGGGCGGCGGGTGCCGGGAAGGCGGCGGGGAAGGGCGCGGGTGGGCCGGTGGTGCGGCCGAATGGTCAGGCCTACCACCCGCGCGCGCTGGCGGATCTGCCGGACGTTGCGGCACTGCGACGGTTGCGGGAGGCGTCGATCGCGGCGCTGCTGTACGGGCCGCCCGGCACCGGGAAGACGTCGCTGGTCGAGGCGGCGTTCCCGGACCTGATCACGGTCGCCGGGGACGGTGACACCGCCGTCGCCGATTTCGTCGGCGAGTACACCCAGGCGCCGGGTGGCGGCTATGAGTTCGTCTACGGGCCGCTGGTGACGGCGATGACCGAGGGCCGGTGCCTGTTCATCGATGACGCGACGCTGATCTCGCCGAAGGTGCTGGCGGTGGTGTATCCGGCGATGGACGGTCGCCGTCAGATCACCGTGAAGGCCCACCGGGGCGAGACGATCACTGCCGCCGAGGGGTTCTATGTCGTCGCCGGTCACAACCCCGGTGTGCACGGCGCCGTCCTGACCGAGGCCCTCGCCTCAAGGTTCGCCGCGCAGATCCAGGTGTCCACCGACTATGACCTCGCCACCACACTGAAGATCGACCCGCGCGCGATCCGCATCGCCCGCAACCTCGCCCGCCGTCAGGCCTCCGGCGAGATCGGGTGGGCGCCGCAGCTGCGCGAGCTGATCGCCTTCCAGAAGGTGACCAAGGTCCTCGGGTCCGGTGCGGCCATCGCCAACCTTCTCGGCATCGCCCCCGAAGAAGACCGTGACGCCGTCGCCGAAGTCATCAGCTCGGTCTACGGACACACCGTCACCCCGCTGGCCCTCGGCCGACAGCTCTGACCCACCACGCCCTCACACACCGGCGCCCGGCGCACCCGCCCGGCACCCACCACCCATCGGGGGAACCATGACCGCGCACATCGTCACAACCGCACCGACCGGCCCCGCCACGCCCGCCACCCGCACCGCGCCCGCAATGGGCGCCGCATTGGGCGGGGCGTGGCTGCCGCTGTCGGCGGCGTTCACCGACGCCGCCGCCGACCTCACCGACCGCCAGGACCTCACCGTGCGGTGCGCGCCCGGTCTGGGGCAGGGCGCGCCGGGATGTTTCGTGCCCGCGCTGGCCACCATCGAACTCGACGGCACCCACCTCGGCCACCGGCCCGACACCTGCGACCCCACCCGCCCCGCCGACAGGCACCGCTACCCGATCCTGTGGGGCGTGCTGGTCCACGAGGCCGCGCACGCCACCCACACCCGCTGGTCACCGCCCACCGGCGCGCCCGCCGCCGCCATGGACGCGGCCCTCGCCTTGGAGGAGTCGCGGATCGAGGCGGCGCAGGTGCGGCGCCGCCCCGCCGACCGGCCCTGGCTGCGTGCCGCCGCCAGCAGCCTCATCCTCGCCGACTTCTTCACGCCCACCACCGCGACAGGTCCGACCAGCGCCCCCACCACCGCCCCGCCCGGCACCCCCGGCGCGCCCGCCACACCGCCGACCGCGCCCGGCAGCAGCGCCGGTGCCAGCGTGCCCGGTGGTGGCGCGTCCGGCGGCGGGGCGGGTGCGGCGGTCACCACACCCGGCGCGGCGATGACGCCGTGGAACGCCGGACGCGCCGCCGCGCTGCTGCTGGCCCGCACCACCGCCGGAATCCTCACCCCCGCCGAAACCGCACCGCTGCGCGAGGTCGTGGTCGGGGTCCTCGGCGAATCCCGGTTGAGCGCGCTGGCGGCGCTGTGGCACATCGCCCACACCACCGAAGACACCGACGGCGAGGCGATGCTCGAACTCGGGCGGCGCTGGTGCCGGATCATCGGCGCCCGCCCCGACCACCCCGCACCCGTCCCGCCGACCGGCACACCCGGCGCCTCCGGCGACCCCTCACCTCTCGTCAAGGCGGTCGGCGAGACCCTGGTCGCCGTCCACGCCTCACCCGACACTCCCGCCACCGCACCCGGCACACCCGGAGGCCCGACCTCCCAGCGAGAAGAACGCCGGCAAGAGAAGCAGGCACGCGACCAGGCGCAGCGGGCGGCGCGGCGGGTGTTCGCGCCCGGCACCAGCCCCACCACCCGGCGGGGTTTCACCGCGATCACCGGCACCCGCGCCCCAGAACCGGCCGAGCAGGCCGCCGCCCGGCGCCTCGCGCGGCAGTTGCGCGCCGCCGCGCACCGCGACCGCGTCACCACCCGCACCACCTCGGCCACCCCGCCCGGACGCCTCAGCATGCGCGGCGCCCTGGCCGCCGACGCCCAGCGCGCCGCCGGGACCACCCCCACCGCCGAACCGTTCACCCAAACCGTCCGCCGCCACGTGCCCGCGCCGCCGCTGCGCATCGGCATCGCCTGCGACGTCTCCGGATCCATGAACGAGTTCGCCCGGCCCGTCGCCTCGGCCGCGTGGATCATCGCCCGCGCCGCCGGACACCTCTCCAACGCCGTCTCCGCCTCGGTCATCTTCGGCGCCCGGGTGCGACCCCTCACCCGCCCCGGACAAACACCCGCCCAGGTCCCCGTGTTCGCCGCCAACGACCCGACCGAGGACTTCACCACCGCCGTCGACGCCCTCGACGCCGCCCTCGACCTCACCCGCCCCGGCGCCGCCCGCCTCCTCGTGATCGTCTCCGACGGCCGGTTCAAAGACCCCCACCCCACCCTCGGGCAACAACGTCTCGACCGCCTCACCGCATCGGGGTGCGCGGTGCTGTGGCTGGCACCCCACCGGCACGCCACCGTCCTGAACGGCGCCCACCCCATCACCCTGACCGACCCCGCCCAAACCGCCGACACCATCGGCGCCGCCGCCATCCACGCCCTCCGCAACGCCTGACCCGGCGCCGCCCGGTCCGTTCCGAATGGATCGGACCGGGCGGGGCGCCGGGGCCAGGCGGACCGCACCTCTTCAGCATCCCGACCAGAACGAAGGCGCCGGTGCAGACGAGACGTTCGCCCCTCCAACCGGCCCGCAGACACCGGCGCGGACCGCACACGGCGAATAGCCCGGCCGAAGGCAGGGGCGGGTCTCCCCTCCAACGCGCGCACGGCGCCGACTTGACCGCTGGCCATGAGACGAGCGGTGATACCGCCCCGCCACCGGATCCGGGTCGGGTTCGGTGCGGCAGTAGCCAAGGCCCAGAACACAACGGAAGGGATCAGAACCGAGGTGGGCCCGCCATGAACCGGGCCGCCCATCCCGTCGCGCCAGCGGCGATCGACGGGAGCGAGTCGACCTGTGAAGGAGTACCAATGTTCCAAGTCATCCGCATCGACGATGAAGTCGAGGCCTTCCTCCAAGCACATCGAAGGTACAGAGGCGAACCCTTCAACCAAGTGATTCGCCGCCTCATGAACCCCGACCCCGACCAGTCGCCTTCCCCGACCGTGCCACCCGAGGCGCTCCTCACCAGGGCTCAGTGGGCAGCCTTCAATGCGTTGTGCACCGTCGAGATGCGGACCGTCGCGCAAGTCGCCGCAGCGGCCGGTATCGGTGACTCGACGGCCGGAAAGGCCCTCACCGACCTCGAACGCAAGGGCCTGGCCATCCGACACAACGTGCCCGGCGGTGCCAGCCGCCGCTGGCACTGCGAATGGCGCCGGACCGACCCGCCCCCTCCTCCTCCCGAACCCGGTGCCTCGCGCACCGCCTTCCGGGAGATGTTCTGACCGCGCCGACGGGTATTGAGCCGTGCTGCGCATCGCGGGCCTCTGCGTCGCCAGGGGGATTCTTCAGCTCCCCGATCCAGGGATACCGACCGAGAGGAGGGCTGGACGTGATTGCGAAGGAACCGTTCACACCGATGACACCCGAGCAACTCGACTACTGGCTCCGTGAGATCCGGCCCCTCCTGGTCCGGATGCGAGAGCAGTCCGAGAAGCGGGCCCGGCAGCAGGCGCTCGCACTGATCCGCCAGCCGTTACGGAACCGCCCGACCGGCCCCGACGCGAAGCGGGTGCCCGACGGCACCGTGATGGTGCCTCGTGACGGCGGCAGGACGTCAAACAAGGTCGAAGAGGAGGACGAGGACGATGGCCGCGCGTGAGTTCTGACGCCACCGGCGCCGCCAATCACTCCCTCCGCAGCCAACCCGGACTCTCCCGGTTCGTACGAGGTTGCCTGGCCTGCCCGACGTGAGCGGGCGGGCCAGGTGGACCACGCAGCGAGCAGACCGGTCCGCGCACTTCGGATCACGCCTGAAGGCGGGCACCTTGCCGGCAATACGTCCTTCCACGCTCGGCTTCAGGCCCGGCTCATCTCAGATGCCCAGGGGTGAGCCGGACCATGGTCCTGCCGCGCGCAACCGCCGTTCCGGCCGTACGACCTCGCCACCACTGAGACGCCCGGCCGATCGCCACGGGAACAGCGCGAGCCAACGCTGTGCGGACCGGGACCGGCGAGGTCCGGAGGCGACCGAAGGGCGTGGCACGCGGGTTCCGGGCCACGTCCCGCACTGTCCAGCGGACAACTGCCAAAGTCTCGCCGGGGGTGCGCTCTTCGAGGTCGCTCATCTCTTCTCCGCAGAAGATCACCGATGCCCGGGGCGTGTCGACCGCCCGTACCGAAAGGACCGATCCGTGAACCGCAATGCGCATGCCGTACCCGCCGAGCCCGCAGCGGCCTGGCTGATCCAGGAGTTGTGCGGCCTCATCGACATCACCGCTGAACTGGACGCGAATCCCTGGGACCGCTACGCGGTCACCCAGAAGCTGATCGCGGCCGCCTACCGAGTGGCTGCCGCGACCGGCCCCGTCCTGGATCGGGACGCCGCGCTCATCACCGCCCTGCGCGAGGCCGCCACCGCCCGCCCTGCCGCATCGGACGCCTGCGCTGACTGCCACACCGTCGAGTGGTGCGGTCGCCACGCCGTCGGCCTGGACGTCGCCGACACCTACAACGACCTCGGCCGAGCCCTCTACGGCCCCGTCTACGACCAGGAACTCCACTCCACCCAGAGCATTGAGGAAAGCGCTCAAAGGGCTCACCGCCCATGACTCGATGGCAGCACGACAAGCAGCGGGCCTGAGGCCTGCCGGACGGCAAGGTCAGTCAGAGGTCAAGGTCAGTTGGAGTGCGGCTGGCCCTCGGCGCTGATGATCTGCTTGACCTTGCGGCGGTCGAGGCCGTGTTTGTCGGCCAGGTACCGCTGCGACAGCGGGCGGCCGGGCCCGTTGAGGCTCGCGCGGTACTCGGCCAGCACCGCCTGCTCCACGGTCTGCTCCAGCTCGGCGCACGCGGAGTCCGGCCGCACCAGAGTGGTGCACTGGTGAGGCTCAGCACCGGTCCGGGGCTGCATCGCGTTGCGGACGAGGGTCATCAGCAACTCGAAGGAGCCGATGAGGGCGAGAGCGGGCCAGGCGCTGACCAGGGCGCCGATGACGCCGTGGGCGGCGCCGTGCGCCACGTTGGCGCCTATCGTCGCGATAATGCCCGCTGCCAGGCTCCAACTGGCCAGCGCCGGTACCGGACGGCTGCGGCGCCCGGCGTCCAGGACGACCATCGACGCGGCCCAGATCAGGCCGTCCACGGTGACGGGGACCAGCCGTGCCGTCAGGCCGTCCTCGCCGTGGGAGCGGGCGAGTTCAAGGATGTGCGCATAGGAGATGGTCGCGGCGACGCCGGCCACGACGATCACGGCGAGGGCGGTGGTGGCCTGGGCGAGACGGCCAGGCCATGCGGCCACCCCCGGAGTCTCCCCGGCTCGGTGGAGCCGGCCGTTCCGCGGGTTCTGTCCGCTCATGCGCGGGCCGCCGCGGGTCGGGTGAAGCCGAGGAGGCTGGGCCGGGCGTAGGACTGGATCTGCACGACGGTGCCGGTGTGGGGCGCGGCGATCATCTTTCCGCCGCCGATGACCAGGCCGACGTGTCCGGGGTTGGTGGTGGAGGTGCCGGGCCCGGAGTTGAAGAACACCAAGTCACCGGGCTGCTCGCGGCCTTGGGTGATGTGGTGGCCTTGGCGCCATTGGTCTCCGGTGACGCGCGGGATCGAGACTCCGGCGGCCTTGTAGGCGGCATAGACCAGGCCGGAGCAGTCGAAGGAGTGGGGTCCTTCGGCGCCCCAGACGTAGGGTCTGCCGAGTTGCGCGCGGGCGAACGCGAGCGCGGCGGCGACCGCTTTCCCCGGAGGCACGGTGGCGAAGGCCCCGGTGTCGGTGCAGTCGCCGTCTGCTGAGTCGCCTTCGGACGCTGCGTAGGCGCGGGCTTGGCGCAGGACGAGGTCGACGTATTGGCCGGAGTGGTTGTATTGGAAGAGGGCAGTGCGGACCTTGCGTGGTGCGCCGTTGTGTTTGAGGTAGCGGGCAGCGGCGGGGATCGCATCGGCGGGATCGTAGATGTTCTTGTGCCCGTCATGGTCTCCGTCGACGCCGAACGCCTTCCAGGTTGCGGCGAGGAATTGCATAGGGCCGGCGGCGCCGGCGGAGTTGGTGCCGGCTCGGATGCCCGAGCCGGGGCCGCGCCCGTGGTCGGACTCGATCTTCCCGACAGCGGCCAGCACGTTCCACGCGATCCCGTACTCGACTCCGGCCTTTCGGTAGAGCGCCAGATACGCAGGCGGGATCTCGGTACTGGACCTACTTGCCGCGGGCTGGCAGGCGGCCTCCCCGGTAGAGCCGGGCATGATGGCGCTGATCACCGCGACGAGCACGGCCATCAGTGCCACGACGCCGACGACCGCTCCGATGACGAGCGGCATCAGGGGTCCACCGAATCATCTGCGTTCTCTCGGTCGTGATCGTGCCGGGGCATGGTCGCCCAGAGCTGCGCGAGGTCGCTGAGGCTGTGGCGGGGTCCGGTGGCGCCGGCGGGCTGCCAGACGGGTCCGGCCGGGCCGTCGGGTGAGGTGGCGGGTGTGTGGACGGCGGTGGCGACCGGTATCTCGGGGGTGCCGAGGAGGCGGCGCAGGTTGGCTTCTCGCTTGGCGGACGGCAGCCAGAACAGGACGGGGGTAGTGGTGCCGGTTGCTTCGGCGAGGTCGGCATAGCCGCCGAGTTTTGCGATGACGCGGGCGAGGGTTTCGGTGCCGGTGTCATGTTCGAGGAAGAAGTCGAGCGTGCTGGATGAGCCGTCGGGACGGCGCTTTGTCCAGCGGCCGAAGGCGTCCGGGTGGGCGAGATCACCCCACAGAGCCGCACAGCGATACTCCGGCCACCACTGCTCCACGGCGCCGCCTTGGCGTCGGGCGCAAACGTGCAGAGCGACGAAGAACTCGTTCACGCCGACCTGGTGCGCGAGCCGGGGCGAGACTGCGATCGCCGTGGCGGTGTCCTGCCGGTAGCCGAACTCGGTGATGCTCCGGCCCTGCTCGACGGCCAGGACGTGCGCGCCGGCCGGGCCGAGGACCCAGTGCCACGGTTTGGAGCCGACGGGCGTCCACGGACGGAACCGTAAGAGAGCGTGATGACGGTGCAGATGGTTGAGTCGTTGCCGGGCCCGCTCCGGGGTGGGAAAGAACAGCCGGGTGAGTTGCCCGGTGGTCAGGACGCGGTGTTCCCAAACCAGCGCGAGTAGATCCCGGTCGCGGACGGTCAGTCGATAGACCAGGTCCGCGATCACGTCGGCGGACAGGCGCGGCGCGCGGGCCTGTGATCCGCGCAGCCGAGTATCGGTCGTGTGCCGCCGAGTCATCGCCGCTCCTCTACTTCGGGCGTCACCGCATCGCTGGTCAACGCGGCGGATTCGTCAGGCTCGGTACCGGGCTTGGAGGGTGCGGGTGACTGGGCGTCCAGGTCCCGAAGACCGACCTCGGGAATCGACCGTGCGAGACGTTGAGGCGCGAACCGTTCGCGTGATGCGTTGCGGACTGCGGTTGCTCGTCCGGGGATGGGGTCGGGGAGTGGGCGGGTGCGGAAGGTGAAGGGTGGTGTGGCGGTGTTGCCGTCCATGAGGCGGGCTGCGGCTTGGTAGGCGCCCAGGTGGGACAGGTCGTGCGGGGACAGCAGGGGTGCGGTGTGGCGGGCGAGGTCGGTGGCGTCTTCGGGTGAGGCGGCGAAGTAGATCTTGTTTCGGGCGTCGGCGGAGATGGCTTCGCGGAGGTCTTTGGGGAGCTGGGAGAGGTGTTGGTGGGCGAGGGTGAGGCTGAAGCGGTAGGCGCGGGCTTCGGCGAGGATGTCGCTGATCGAGCCGGGCAGGTTGAGGAAGTTGTGGGCTTCGTCGATGTAGGCGGCGGCGTCCGGGCGGTCATGTTCGGTTTGGGTGGCGCGGGGGGTGATGGCCTGCCAGGTGTGGGCGAGTAGCAGTGATCCGAACAGCCGTACCGCGTCCTCACCGAGCACCCCCTTGGGCAGGCGGGCGAGGATGAGGCCGCCGGTGGCGAGGGTGCCGGCGAGGTCGACGGTGGAGGCGCCGCCGGACAGGGTGTCGCGGACGAAGGGGCGGAGCAGGACGGCGCGGAGTTTGTTCATGACCGGGCTGATCATGGAGGCGCGGGCGGCGGGGGTGAGTTCGTCGTAGGCCGCCCAGAAGCCGCGCAGGAGTTCGTCGGTGAGGCGTGCGGTGACGCGGGCCCGATACGGGGTGTCGGTCAGGAGGTTCGGGACGTCGCCGAGGGTGGCGCGGGTGCCGTTGACGCGGGTGAGGGTGAGGCAGGCGGAGCGGAGCAGGTCGTCCAGGCGTGGGCCCCAGGCGGAGGTGAAGCAGCGGCGGAAGGTGGTGACGACCGACTCGGCCGCGAACGCCGGGTCGTGTCCGGCGAGGACGTTCAGCGATGGTGGCCGGCCGGGTGCGGCTGGGTCGAACAGCACCGTCTGGCCGATGGCGCGTTCGGGGAGGCGGTGGAGGATGTCGGCGATCAGGTCGCCTTTGGGGTCGATGACCAGGGCGCCGCGTCCGGCGGTGGCGTCGGAGAGGATGAGGTTGGCCAGGAAGGTGGATTTGCCGACGCCGGTCTGGCCGAGGACGTGCAGGTGCTGGCGTGCGCCGGCGACCGTCAACCCGACCGGTCGGGGTGCGCCGGCGTCGGAGTCGCCCAGGATCCGGACGTCGGTTCCGCCGGTGGGGATGGCGGGTGAGGGGGCGACGGGGCGGGCGCCGGCGCGGGTGACGCCGGGTGCGGCCAGGTCGTAGGGCAGGTGCGCGATCGCTGCGAGCTCGTCGACCGACAGCAGGTAGCCGCGGTGCAGCCGGCGTTCGGCGAGCCGTGCGGCGGGGCGGTGGAGTCGGCGGCGGTCCAGGTATTGGTGGCCGGAGGTGAACAGGGCGAACGTGGATGCGGTCTCGTGGGCGTGCGCGCGCAGCCATCCGGCCTGGACTTGGGTGTGGTGGCGGCTGGCGACGCCGTAGTGGATCTGGACCTCGAAGCGGGGTTGGGCGGCTTTGCGGAGGATGGCGCGGACTTGCTCGGTGTGTTCGGGGTGCTGGCGGGTGAGTTCGGTGGGGTTGGGGTGGCCGGACATTGCGGGGGTGAGCAGGTCGAACAGGTGGTGCTGGGGTGCGGTGGACCGGCCCCCGCGCAGCACGGACGCGGCCCGGTGAGCGCGTCCGAGGCGGCGGCCGGTGGCGGGGCGGGCGAGGATCTGCACGGCGAGGTGTTCCCCTTCGGCGAGCCCGGACGCGGCGCCGAGCAGTCCTCGCAGCGGGTCGGCGTCGTGGTCGCTGGCGAGCGGGTAGTGCTCGGGTCGGGCCAGTACCAGCCGTCCGCCGGCCGTCTTGTACTCCGGGTCGGACGGGAGTGGTGGGGTTGCGGGGTGGGTGGTGAGGGTGGCGCCGGGCCAGGACGCCCGGATGGTCTTCTCGACTATTCCGGGTGGGATGGTGCCGGGGACCCAGATGTGGAAGCGGACGCCGTTGTGGTCGGCGAGGTACTCGAACGCCAGGTGCGGCTGCCCGAAGACGAGGCGCTTCCAGCGGGGATAGGTGAGGCCGATGAGGCGGGCCCACCACGCGGCGGCGCTGGCCGGCTCCACCTTCGGCGGCACCGCCACCTCGATCACCCGGGCGCCGGGCTCGAGGCGGTGGTTGCGCCAGTCCCACAGCACCCAGCCGAAGGCCGTCCAGCCGGCGGCGGCGCCCACTATCCCTGCCGCAAGGGCAGGTCCGTATCCGGTGGCCAGGTCGAAGAGCCGGCACGGGGCGTGCCCGAGGTCGGAGAGGAGCCCGTACAGACCTGTCCCGGTGGTGTCGCCGATGGAGGCCATGGGGTTCATCGCGGGTCGTTCTCCCTGTCGGCGGTGTCGTGATCTTGGGTGTGGGTGGCGAGTTCGGCGGGGTCGGTGGTCACCAGCCGGTGCTCGTGCGGGCTGGCGATGGCGCTGAAGGCGGCACGGTCGGAACCGGCACCGGTGCCGCAGAGCAGTCCCTGGCCCCTGTCGGCGGTTAGTAGCAGGGCCTTCTCCCCGTCGGTGAGGTCGAAGGCGTCGGTGATGTGGTCGATGGCCTGGGGTGCTTGGCGGAGCAGTATCTGGGTTGCGGAGTTGGCGATCACCGACCGTCCGAGGTCGGTGGAGAGCAGGTCGCCGGCGTCCTGGGTGACGACGGCGAGTCCGGCCCAGTGTTTGCGGGCGGACTTGGCGAGCCGGTAGAGGAACCGGGCGCCCTCGTCTTCGCGCATGAGTGTCCAGGCTTCGTCGACCACGACCAGGCGGCGTCGCCGGTCATCGGGGTTGGCGACGGTCCGCCAGATCGCATCCAAGGCGAGGAGCATTCCGACGGTGCGGACCTCGTCGGGTAGGTCGCGCAGTGAGTAGACGACGAGGTGTCCGGTGGGTCGGGTGGTGGTCGGTCCGGCGAACAGGCTCCGGTAAGAGCCGGTGGTGTAAGGGGCGAGCCGCGCCGACAGGTCGGCCGCGGTGTCCGCCTCGGTGGCCTCGGACTGGGCGATGCTGTCGAGTTGTTTGGTGAGGTCGGCGAGGACTGGGGCGGGGCGCGCCCAAGTGCGTGGGTCGGAGTTGATGCCGCGGGCCCGGTAGGCGGCCAGCACGGCGCGGTCCAGTACTGCCCGCGCCGCGGGTGTGCGTGGTTCGCCGAGCATCGTGCCGATGAGGGTCTGCAGGAACAGTGCCCGCCGGATGAGGGTGTCCTCGCCCTGCCCTTGCGCGAGGTCGAAGGGGTTGAAACAGGTGCCGGGTGCGCCGAGAGGGATGTGGGTTCCGGCGACGTGGTCGCACAGCCGCTGGTATTCGTCTTCGGGGTCGATGACGGCGACGTGGACGTCTTGGTAGAGCAGGCGGAGGGTTTCGAGTTTGGTGAAGTAAGACTTGCCGGCGCCGGAGCGAGCGAGCGTGACGGAGTTGTAGTTGTCCTGGGCGAACCGGTCCCACACGACCACCCCGGCCGAGTAGGCGTTCAACCCGTACAGCACCGGCGTGTCACCCAGCACCGGCTGCAGATCCGGTGAGGTGAAGGGGAAGGACGCGGCGAGCGCGGCGGTGTCGAACACCCGCCGCGTCCCGATCGAATCGGAGGCGAGCGGCAGGGAGGAAGTCCAGCCTTGCAGGGCGCGGAAGGTGGTGGGCTGGGCATCCAGGAGCAGGGAGGCGGCCAGCGCCCGCACCCGCTGTACTTCGCCTTCCAGCACATCCGCGTCGGGGGCGTGGACGGTGAGGTACAGGCCGGCGCGGAAGAGGCGGCCGTGGCCGCGGGCGAGGGAGGCGGCGAGTTCGGCGGCGTCGTCGGCTGCGGCTTCGGCGGCGAAGTCGGCCAGTCGGCCGTGCTGCGCGTTGGCGCGTGATGCCGATTCCAGGCGGGCGAGTTGGCGGCGGAGCCGCTGCGCGGCGATCAGCGGCGGGATCGGGTCGATGTGCAGGGACACGTCCAGGCGCCCTGGGTAGGTCAGCAGCGGCTCCAGCCAGCCCGCTCCGACCTCGCGCGGGTATCCGGTGATGGCGAATGAGGAGCACGCCCCGCCTGGCAGCTCCAGCGATCGGGCGTTGACGCGTAGCGCCGACGGCCCCAGTCGCAGCAGGTCCGGGCTCTCTTCGTGGCCGTCTTCTGTGACGCCATCGGCGGGAGTGTGGGCGGCGAAGCCGAGCATGCGGGCGAGCGCGCCGAGTGGAGATCGCATCAGCCTTCCTCCCGGTGGGTGATCACGTCGTCTGGTGCGAGGTTGTCCACAAGTGGGGGTTCGCCTGGGGATAGCGACTCGGCGAGGACGGCGGTGGCGTTGTCGGCGTCCAGGACCTCGGCCGGAACGGCGAGCGCGGCCAGGCTCTGCACGGCTTCGGTGGCTCGGCGCAGGGCGACCGCGGCGGCTGAGTCGCGCCCCACCCGGCGCCGTTCGTGCCGCCGCCACGGCAGGACCGAGGCGGGGGTCGAGGCGTGGATGTGGCCGGTGATGACGATGAGGACCTGCCGGATGAGCAGGTCGTGTTCGATCCCGAGGTCGGTGAGGAATGCGGCGTGCGCGCAGGCGGCCTGTTCCAGTTCCGGGTCGGGCAGCGCGGGGGCGTGCCGGGTGATGTGGTCGGCCAGTCCGGTCAGGTCGACCGGGCGGGCCTGGACCAGGATCTGCACGGGGGCGTCCAGGGAGTTGAGCCACCGGCCGAACACCGCCACCAGCCCCGCCTGCTCACCGGCCGTCCGCAGCCCGAAGGACAGGGTGCCGGCGCGGACGATGATGGCGACACCGCCCCCGGCCAACTCCAGCGCCCCGTCCTGGCGGACTGCGCGGACCGGGAGCCGCAACGGCTCGGGCAGCCGCCCGCGCATCCGGCACCAGACCGGCGGCGCCTGCACCGGCTCACCGGTGGTGACGCGTTGTTTGGAGGCGCGCAGGTGGCGGAGGGCGGCGAGGGTGTAGCGGTCGAGGTTCATGCCGTCGTGGCGGGCGACCGCCAGCACGATCCCGGCCGCCGCGATCGGCACCAGCACCGCGGCGAGCACCGGGAAAGGCACAAGCGGCCGGAAGGTGAGCAGCATCCACAGGCAGCCGGCGGCGGTGCCGCCCAAGATCGCGATTTGCCGGGCGGTGAGGCCGTAGAGGATCTTGTCGGGCTGGTCGACGTCGGCGGGGATCTTCACGCTCATCGGCGCCTCGGCGTGCTGGCGGCGGCTGCTCATCGGCCTCTCCGGGTCCGGTTCTTGGGCGGGTCGGTCCACAGGGTCAGCTGCCGGCGCGGGACGGGCCGTTTGGGCATGCCGGGCAGCATCAGCTGCCGCGACCGCACCCGCGCCCGCCCACTCGCAATCGCTGCACCGTCCGGCGCGGGCGGTCGGGGTACGCGGTTCGCCGGGATCGGCAACGCCAGCTGCGTCGGCCGACGCCCTGTGGCCTTTCCGCCAGCGGTCTTGCCGGCGGGGATGGGGAGTGTGAGCTGCATCGGGTGCCGGGCTCGTTGCCCATCGTGGCCGGGTTCTGGTGGTGGGCCTGGCGGCATGGGGATCGCTCCAGAAGGCATCGGGATCGCACCTGCGGGCAGCGCGGGCGGTGGATCGGAAGGGCCGGGCAACTCCGGTGGGGTGCGTGGGGCGTTGGGCGCTTCGAGGGCGGGGCGGGACGGGACGGGCAGCCCCGGCGGCTGCTGGAAGTACCGCCGAGGCGGTGGCGGAGCGGGCGGGGGCGGGGGCGGGTTCCAGAAGTTGCGTGGGGCGGGGACGCGGCGGCGCGTCAGGGCGCCGAGGCCGCGGTAGAGGATGAGGCTTTTGACCAGGCCGGTCAGGGCGCTGGGCTGGGCGGCGCGCCAGATGGTGCGGGCCACCCAGGACGGGACGCGGACCATGATCCACAGCAGGCACAGCGCCAGCAGCAGATCGCTCCCGGTCCCCGACGCGATCCCCGGGAAATGGTTACCGGAGTCACCGCCGGGGTGGTGGATGTCGGAGAACAGCAGCCGGAATGCGGTCGCCAGGATCAGCGCCTGGCACACCCCGATGGCCAGCACGCCGCTGATGCTGCGCCACCACATTCGGGCCAGCCCGTCGGTGATCGGCAGGGCGTGGAACATCAACGCCACCGGCGCCGCCGCGATCAACACCATCGTCAGCGCGATCCTGATGATGTAGATGAACGCCACGCACAGCGCCAGCACCACCACACCCAGCCCGATGAAGATCGTGAACGGCTGATTGGGGACCAGGCTGGCGACCAGGTAGGCGGCGATCGACTTGGCGACCCGGCTCGGATCGATCGCCTCCGCCCCGGCATCGAGGAACGCCCCCGACAGTCCGTTGGCGAAGGTGATCGCATATCCGATCAGGATGAGGCTGAGGTTGGAGGCCGCGAACGCGCCCAGCAGCCGCGCCACCAACTGCCCGGGCGTCAACTCCCCGCCGGGCAGGGAGTGCCCGGCCATCAGCAGCGCCCCGCCGACGGTGATCAGCAGCACGTAGCAGGTGTTGGCGATCGTCTGGGACACGCCCCACAGGTCCCGGGCCCGCGCCATGTCCGCCGAGTTCACCGGCGGGGTGCCCAGCACGGTCTGGCTCAGCAGATGGAAGATCGGCTTGGCCGTACTGGTCACCAGATCGGCGAACCAGCCGTTCACCGCCTGCTTGGCCATGCACCCCATGTCCATGAACCCACACCCCGACCCGCCCTCGCCGCCGCCGTCGGCCGGGTCCTGGCCGGCTGGCGACGCCGGAGCGGGTGACAGACCCGGTGCCGGGGAAGGCGCCTGGCCGGCAGGAGCTGGCGGCGGCGAAGACGAGGGCGCCGCGGGCGTGCTCGGAGAGGCGGCAGGCGCTGGAGGCTGGGGTGCCGGAGTAGTCGGTGCGTTTGGAGACGGGTTTCCTGTCGGTCGCGGTACCGGGTCGGCGGCGCCCAGAGCCGGCCCAGCGCCCGCGCAGACGACCGCGCCCGCCACCAGCACGGTCAGCAGTGCCGCCGCGGCGAAGAACGCCGTCGACCTGCGCGCGCCTCCGGGCGGTAGCTCGGTGCTGGTCACGCGGGCGCACCCACGATGCCTTGCAGCATCTTCACCAGGAGCGGTGCCAGTACCGCGACCGAGTACCCGATCGCGGCGTACCGCAGCGTCTTCTTGGCCGCCTCTACCTCGCCCGGATCGCCCCCGGCGAGCATGTAGCGGACCCCGCCGATCGTGGCGAACAACGTCGCCAACCCCACCAGCAACCCCACGATCACATTCCGCAGATTGGTGATCACCTCACCCAGCGACGCCGCCGCCGCGAGATGGGTGCTGGCACCGGCGACACCCGGCACCAGCAGCGCCGTCACCACACACCCAGCCGTCCACACCAGCGACGCGGCCACCAGCCTTCGCCGGGACGGTGTGAGTCTCTGTCCGGTGTCGCCGGCGGGGATGGCCGACCGGATGGTGGGCCGGCGCGGCCGGGCGCGGCAGCGTGGGTGGTGAGCGATCGGCTTCGGATTCTTGCTGGTGCGCATGGCAGCGTCTCCGGACTGGTCGGGAACGGATATCGGCTGCCAGCCGGGCGATCGGAGGGAACGGTGCGGCCCTCAGGCTGCGGGTGTCCTCCTTGACGGGACATGTGAGACGGATGATTGCGGCGGGGACCGGGCTTCTGGCCGTCCGCCCGAGGGCCGCACCGTTCACCGGCGATCTCGACTGGCACCCATGAAGCACCGCCGAACGGGCCCGAATTCAGAGCTCGGCCACCATCTTGATCAAGACTTGAGACGCCCAGCGGACGATTCCCGCATCCGAGAGACACATCAAGCCCGCAGCCGATAAGCGTTCTCGCCTTCCCGATGTCAGTGCTGGTGAGAACGCCGGCCCATGAGCTGGTCAGCGCTTCTTGGCCGGATGGTGGTGCGGATGGTCGTGAAAACCGGGGCGCTCGACGGTGCTTCATCGGTGCACGGGGATCGGGTGGCCGTCTCGGGTCACCCAGCACATGAACCACATACCGTCCAACCCGAACCACTCGCCCACCGGCAAAAGCGGCCGAGCCGAACAGCGGGGGATGGTCCCACTGACCGTCTGGCTGTGCTCGGACACCACCGCCGCGAAGCCGGCCACACCAGCCAAGAAGCGCGACAACCGTCCGGAGTCCGCCGGGATCTGCGTCCAGCACCGCCAGGCAGTCGGCCGTCAGCTGGCCCAGCACCTGATCAGCACCTGCACCCGCGAAGGCGACCTGGTCGCCGAGGGCTTCACCACCAGCGACGCCGTCCTGGTCGCCGCCGCTCAACTCGACCGCCGCGCCATCGCGCTGGTCCCGCACTTCCCACTCGCCCAGCACATCGGCACCCGGCTGCGCGCCACCCTGGACCAGCAGCAACTCACCCGCGTGCAGATGCGCCCCGCCCGACCCGACCAGATGGCCAGAGGACTGGCCGACAACCTCGGTGACGTCGCCCTGGTCATCGCCGCGCCACCATGGCACGAGGTCGGCGGGCGTCCGCGTGGACACCGCACCGAGCGTGGGTGCGCTGCATGCAGGGCCGAGCTGTGGATGCTGTCCAGTCAGCAGCTCGGCCTGTTCCTCGCTGCGGCATGGCGGGTACTGCGGCCCGGCGGCGTCCTGGCCGTCACCACCACCGCCCACCACCACGCGGGGCGCCTGGTCGATCCGGCGCCGCGCATCATCCGCCACGCCCAGAGCCTGGGGTTCCGCTACGCCCAGCACGTCATCGCGCTGCGCGTCCCGGTCGAGGGCGACGCCCTGGTCGTACAGGCCGGCCCCACTGACCTCGCCCACCTGCGCGACACCCGCTCCAGCGCCCTACCACCCACGGTCGGAGTCCACGCGACGGTGTCGCTGTTCACCAAACCTCCAGCACCTGCGAGTTCGGCCGCCGACGGCTCACCCAGCGGGAGAGTCCGATGAACCACGATGTCCTTTCCCGCCGCGAATTTCTGACGTCGGTACTGGCGACCGGGCAGCGGCCGTCCCGGCTGCAGCGCCACGGCCGCTACACGCCCGAGTCGATGCGGCACCCGGGCAAGATGTTGCCGGCCATCGCCGCCACCGTCATCGACGCCTTCACCCGGCCCGGCGACCTGGTGATCGATCCGATGTGCGGGATCGGCACCACCCTGGTCGAAGCGATCCACCTTGGCCGCGACGCCGCCGGAGTCGAGTACGAACCCGCCTTCGTCCACCTCACCCTGAATAACCTGCGCCACGCCTGTGTCCAAGGCGCCACCGGCACACCCCAGATCGCCTGCGGCGACGCCCGCAACATCGCCACCATCTACCGCAACCTTCGCGGCAAGGCGGCGCTGGTCCTGACCTCACCGCCCTACGGCTCCCACACCCACGGGCACATCCGCTCCGGTCGAGACAACGGCGGCGGCAAGATCCACAAGAGCCACCACCGCTATTCCAGCGACCGCGCCAACCTCGCCCACCAGCCCCTACCAGGTCTGCTGGAGGGGTTCGGGCGCATCCTGGCCGGCAGCGCCACGCTCCTGCGTCCGGGCGGCGTCATCGCCGTCACCGTCCGCCCCATCCGCGTAAAGGGTGAACTGCTCGACTTGCCGGGGCTGGTCATCGACACCGCGCAGCGGCACGGCCTGACCCTGGCCGGCCGGTACGTTGCGCTGCTGGCCGGACTCCGCAACGGTGCGCTGGTCAACCGCGCCTCCTTCTTCCAGATGCTCGAGACCCGCCGCGCCCGCGAACGTGGCATCCCCGCCTGCGCCACCGCCCACGAAGACCTCTTGGTCCTCCAGCGCACCGGGGGCCTGAAGGAAGGCCGCCAATGAGCCGCACTCGCCACCACAGTCGCAGCCACGACCGGGTTTTGGGCGTGCTGTCTTTGCTGCAGCTGACCATGTGCGGGCGATGCGGGCGAGCCCGCTACGCCACCCGCCGGGACGCCCGGCACGCCGCCCGGGTCGCTGCACCCGGTGCCCGGCTGCGCGCCTACCGATGCGGCGATGCCTGGCACCTGACCACCCCGCCCGACGGGCCGCAGCTCATCGCCCCGCCGATCACCCTCGTGCAGCACCCCGTCGCGCCTGGGCGGCGGGGGCTTGACCGCCGACACGGAGACGAGCGTGCATACCGGCGCTCCGGATTGGACCAGCGGGCGCGTCCGCAGGATGCGCCGCGCCGATCCCGCCGGAGCGCCACCAATCCGCTGGAGGACACCCATGACCACACCACCCGCCATCCCGCACGACCGCATACGCGCCGTCGCCCAGGCGGGGGTGCGCGGTGAAGGGGGTGACCGCGGCGGAGATCCGTTCGCTGCCCGCCACCGTCGACCTGGTGACCGCAGGACGGGTGTTCGGGGTCGGACGCACCAAGGCCTACCAGCTCGTCCGCACGGGACGGTTTCCGTGCCGGGTGCTGCGGGTCGGTCACAACTACCGGGTGTGCACCGCCGACCTGCTCACCGTCCTCGGCCTCACCAGCGACCCCGCCGAGACCCCGCAGCCGGGAGAGCGGCCGGGCGGGCGGCCGACATCACGAGACGAGGCTGAATGACCGCCAAAGGAAGCACTTTCAAAACCTGCGGCTGCCGTGACGAGCACGGCAACAAGTACGGTAAGAACTGCCCGAAACTGAGGCGCAGCGACGGACGCTGGAGCAAGACCCACGGCTCCTGGAAATACCAGCTCGAGCTCCCGCCCACGGCAGCCGGAACACGACGCGCTCCGCTGCGCCGCGCGGGCTTCGCCACCCAGGACGCCGCCCAAGAGCAGATGGACAGAGCCAAGGAACTACTGGCCATCGCCGGAGACGACCTGCTGGTCCAGATCCAGATCGCCGACCTGATCGTGGCCACACTCCAAAAGACCAGAGTTCTCCCTGAACCCGAACAGGTCCGTAAGAAGATCCGCACCGGCCAGGACCTTGGTCGCTCGATCACCGTGGGGGAGTACCTGGAGGAATGGCTGGCCGGACGCAAGAACCTGCGTGAGGGAACCCTCCGCAGTTACGCGAGCCACATCCGCCTCTACCTCAAACCCATTCTCGGGCCGATCATGCTCGACCGGCTCCGCGTCGGCCACGTCGACTCGGTCTTCGAAGCGATCGACGAACTCAACGAACGCATCGTTCAAGCGCGCGAATCCGGCGACCTGAAGTTGCGCGCCATGGTCAAGGGACGGCGGGTGGTCGGCCCGGCGACCAAGCAACGCATCCGCGCGACGCTGCGGTCCGCACTCAACAAAGCGATCCAGCAACGCCTCATCGAGGTCAACGTCGCCGCCCTGGTCGAACTCCCGTCAGGGAAGCCGCCCAAGGCACTGGTGTGGACTGACGAACGCATCACCGCCTGGGAGGACGACTTCGCCGCCCACATCGAGAAGATGAACGCCCGCCGCAAACACATGTCCAAGCTGGAACCGCACAAGCGGATCGGAGAGAGGATCAACCGGCTGGACGCCTACATCGGCGCTCCACGACCCTCACGGGTCATGGTCTGGACTCCGGCACTCACCAAGAAATTTCTCGCCCGGGCGCGCGGGCACCGGCTCTACGCCCAGTACCACCTGATCGCCTTCCGAGGCCTGCGCCGGGGCGAATCCTGCGGCCTGCGGTGGGTCGACCTCGACCTGAACAACGGAACCGCAGCGATCCGATGGCAGATCACCCAGATCGGCCCTGAAACCTTCCAGGGCAAACCCAAGACCGACGCCGGAGAGGCCACCATCAGCCTCGACACCGCCACCATCAAGGAACTGCGCGCTCACCGGGCCCGGCAGAACGCCGAACGCCTCGCCGCCGGCGACGCCTGGACGGAAAGCGGCTTCGTGTTCACCACGCCGACCGGGGAACCGATCAACCCCGCCGACGTCACTGAGCAGTTCGAGCAACTGTCCATGGAAGCCGGACTACCACCGATCCGCCTCCACGACCTGCGACACGGCGCCGCGACATTCCTGCTCGCCGCCGGATACGACATGAAGGTCGTCCAGGAGACCCTGCGCCTGTCATCGATCACCATCGCCGCCGACACCTACACCAGCCTGCTCCCGCAACTGGCCAAGCAATCGGCCGAAGACGCCGCCGCCATCATCCTGAACGCCGACCAGCCCACCCCCAAACGACACCGCACGACGCTCGCCGCCCTGCCCGGCCAAGCACAAACCGGCGCCGAAGCCGGGAGAAAGGGCTCAAGACAAACCGGAGCACGCGACCGGAAGGCCTCCCTGCCAGTCGAAACGAGGGCCAGAGACCAGGCGATTTCGCGCGCCTGAAGCGGCTCTTCGGCGCGGCGGCGCACGCCGTCTGGCGGGCGCCGCCGCGCGGGCCGCGCGCCGGTGAGCACCAGCGACGGCGTTCGTGATGGGCGCACAGGCGTGCCTAGGCGAAGTCATATAGGAGTATCGGCGAACAGTTAGGCCTGGTCACAGGTAGCGGCGTGGCCTGCGGTGTGCGCTGCCTGCCCGTGCCACATCGTCCGTTGACTGGACGGCCGGCGCAGGCCCGCTCGCAGCATGGTGCGGTGCACGCTCCGGGGTTTGCCTTCCAGGCTGGATGTGTGGCGGGGGAAGGCTGCGGGGCCGGGACGGTCCCGGGACGGGCCCCACGAGCAGCCCTCGAGCCGACCTGGGGACGAACCGGAGCAAACCAGGCGGCGGACATACCGGGCATTCTCGCGTTTGCCCTGGTCAGGGGTGGTGGGTCGCGTGGGACTCGAACCCACAACCTACGGATTAAAAGTCCGGAGCTCTGCCAATTGAGCTAGCGACCCGTCCAGCAAGCGTACCGAGAGCGGGGCGGGGTTCGCGACGGGGTTACCGGGCGGAGGTGAGGCGGACCGGGAGGTGCTTGAGGCCGTTCTGGAAGTTGGACGCGAGGCGGACGGCGGGGCCGGTGCGCTCGACGTGGAGGGGGAGGAGTTCGCGGAAGACGGCGCGCATCTGGGTGCGGGCCAGGTGGGCGCCGAGGCAGAAGTGGGGGCCGAAGCCGAAGCTGACGTGGTCGTTGGGGGTGCGGGAGACGTCGAAGCGGTCGGGGTCGGGGAAGACGGTCTCGTCGCGGTTGGCGGACGCGTGGTAGACGACGACCTTCTGACCGGCCTTGATCTCGTGGCCGGAGAGGGTGAGGTCGCGGGTGGCGGTGCGCCGGAAGTCCATGACGGGCGGCCAGTAGCGGAGCATCTCGTCGACGGCGGTGGGCAGGAGGGACGGGTCGGCGCGGAGGCGGGCGAGTTCGGACGGGTGGTCGAGGAGGGTGAGCAGGCCGCCGGGGATGCCGTTGCGGAGGGTCTCGTTCCCGGCGACGGCGAAGAGGAAGAACATGTTCTCGAACTCGTGGTCGGTGAGACCGCCCTCGAGCATGCGGGACATGATGTCACCGCCCGGGTTCTCCTTCTTGACGGCCGCGAGCGCGTGGGCGTAGGCGAACATGTCCGCCAGGGCGGTGTAGGAGCGCGGGTTGACGGGGCGGCCGTCCGGGTGGGTGAACGAGGTGGGGCGGTACTGCATGGCCTTCTGGGCCATGGGGCTCATGGACGCGGCGTCCGCGGTGGAGAGGCCGGCGTACTCGTCGTCCTGGTAGCCGATGACGCGGGACGCCCAGTCGTACAGGAGCCGGCGGTCTTCGTCGGGCACGCCCATGATGTGCGCGAGCGTCCATACGGGCAGGTCGGCGGCCAGTTCGACGAAGTCGGTCTCCTTGCCGAGGGCCGAGGCGATGAGGGCGCGGGCTCGTTCGTCGATGGTCCGCTCCAGGGCGCGGACTGCGCGGGGGGTGAAGGCGGCGGCGACGATGCGGCGCAGGCGGGAGTGGTCGGGCGGGTCCTGGTTGAGCATCATCGCGCGGACGAACGCGAGGTCCTCGGGCGTGTCGGGGTCGCGGATCTGGGTGGCGCCGAGGTTGGACGAGAACAGCTCGGGGGAGCGTAGAACGTGTTTCACGTCGGCGTGCGAGAAGACCGCCCAGTAGCCGGTGCCGGCGGGCCAGGAGCCGACGGCGGGTTCCGGGATCCAGGCGACCGGGGATTCGGCGCGCAGTTTCCTGAACACGTCGTAGGGGACCCCGGTGGCGTAGGTGGCGGGATGGAAGATCTCCTCGTGCATGCCCACAGCGTGCATCATGACGGTGTGACGGTGAAGCCTGAGGACGCTGCCGGGATCCTTCGTGACAACTTCGCGCCCTGGGTGCTGGAGTTGGGGCTCGTTGTAGAGGAGGTGGGGGACGGGTCCGCGGTGCTGCGGTTGCCGTGGTCGGAGCGGCTGGCGCGGGAGGGCGGCGCCATGTCGGGGCAGGCGCTCATGGCGGCCGCTGATACGGCGGTGGTCATCGCTGTAGCGGGGGCCAAGGGCGGCTTCGTGCCCATGACGACGGTTCAGCTCAACACCGCGTTCATGCGGCCCGTGGTGGGGACGGACGTCCTCGTGACGGTGAAGCTGGGCAAACTGGGCCGGACGCTGGCGTTCGCGGACGTCGTCATGGCGACGGACACGGCGACCGTCGCGCAGGCCAGCGCCGTTTACGCGATCATCGGGTGACATGAGCCGAATCGAAACGGTGAAGGTGCCGGACGGCGAGTTCCGGCTGCACGTGTGGACGCCCGCAAGCGCGCGCGGGCCGGGGATCCTGCTCATCCAGGAGATCTTCGGTGTGGGCGAGTACATGGAGGCCGTGGCCGGAGACCTGACGGCCATGGGCTACGTGGTGGCCGCCCCGGACATGTTCTGGCGGATCACGCCGAACTGGACGACGAAGCACACCGAGGAGGCCCTGCCTAAGGGGATGTCCATGGTGTCCCAGTTCGACTGGGACAAGGGCCAGGACGACGTGGAGGCCGCGCTAGGGGCGCTCAAGGGCCTGCCCGAGGTGGACGGCCGGGTCGGCGTGCTCGGTTTCTGCTTCGGCGGGACGCTGGCGTATCTGCTCGCCACACGGGCCGAGACGGACGCCGTGGTCTCGTTCTACGGCAGCGGTGTCCCGGGTGCGCTCGGAGCGCTGGACGCGGTGCGGTCGCCGCTGCAGTTCCACTTCGGCGGGTCCGACGAATACATCCCGAGGGAGGACGTCGCGGCGGTGGAGCGCGCTGTCGCGGGACGGGACAGGACGGAGATCCACGTCCAGGAGGACGGCGGCCATGCCTTCCACAACCGGAAGGCGCCGATGTTCTACCAGCCGGAGCCCGCGGACCGGGCGTGGCGGCTCACGGAGGACTTCCTCCGCCGCTACCTGCCCGTCTCGTAGCGCGGCCTAGTAGCGCGGCCTAGTAGTGCGGTCTAGTAGTGCGGCCTATAGGCACCACCTGGGCAGCGGCTCGGTTTCGGTGAGCCAGGCTGCGGGCGGGTGTCCGACGATGCCGCCGACTATCGCGCAGGTGGTGTCGATGTCGCCTCCTGCGGCGGCCGTCGTCCAGAAGGCCCGCTCGTAGTCGTGCAGGTGCCGGGCCGCCGCCCACAGGGTGAACGGCACCGTGTCGTGTGCGGCGACCTGGCGGCCGTTGCCGAGGACGGCCGCGGCGGTGGCCGGGTCGCCGATGGTCAGCAGCCGACGTGCTTCGGCGATGCCTTGGCGGACCGTGCCCTGTGGTGTGCGGGCCAGTACCTCGTCGAGGAAGCCGCCCGGTGACGGCTTGCCGGGCGCGATCGCCGTGGCCACGGCTACGGCGATCGCGCCCGCAATGGCCTCTGGATGGGGGTGTGTTACCTCCGCGGACAAGGCCGCCTGGTGAGCGGCCTCTGCCGGGTCCCCGGCGAACCAGGCCCCTACAGGCGCCACGCGCATCGCTGCGCCGTTTCCCCAGGAGCCCATGCCGTCGAAGGGTTCGCGGGCGAGAGTCCGCCAGTCGCCGCCCTCTCTTACGAGCCGCAACAGGCGGCCGGTGGACGGGCCATAGCCGCGGTCGAAGTCGTGGCGCTCGGCGAAGCTCGCTGCGAGGGCGTCCTGGTCGATGGCGCCGTGCTTGCACAGGACGAGGTGGATGGACGCGGCCATTTCGGTGTCGTCCGTCCACTGCCATGGCCCTGGGGGAAGCGTCTGGTTCTCGTAGGCGGGGCGGTTCTCGGGGACGAAGAACTGAGATCCGAGCGCGTCCCCTACGGAGAGGGCTAGAAGCGCGGCGTGCGAGCGGTCCGCGGCGGGTGCGGTCATGTGGTGGATGGTTCCAGGGCGAGGCGGGACAGCTCCTTGCGGGAGGAGATCCCGAGCTTGGGATAGGCCTTGTAGAGGTGGTATTCGACCGTCCGGCGGCTGAGGAACAGTTGCGCGGCGATCTCGCGGCTGCTGATGCCCTCCGCTGCGAGCCGGACGACCTGGAGTTCCTGCGGGGTGAGGCGGTCGAGCAGCACGGGCGCCGTGGGCGTGGATGCAGAGCCGGATTCACCGGTCGCACGCAGTTCGGCGCGCGCGCGGTCCAACCACGGCTTGGCGCGGAGCCGCTCGAAGACCTCCATGGCGGAGCGAAGCGGCGTACGGGCGTCGGAACGGCGGCGCGCACGGCGTAGCCATTCCCCGTACAGGAGTTCTGTCCGTGCCTTCTCGAACGGGCGGGTTGCCTTCTCGTGCAGGCGGACGGCCTGTGCGTACGCGTCCTCGCTGTCATCCAACAGGGCCTCGCACCGGAGCGCGATGGCCGAGGCCCACGGCTGCTGCACGGCATCGGCCCAGGCGCGGAACCGATCGAACGGCGCGCGCGCCCGCTCCGGCTGTCCCGCACGCACGGCCACCTCTACGAGGTCCGCTACGGCGAGCATCGCGTCCGCGCTGTAGCGGTGGTGCACGGACTCCAGATGACGGAGCGCGTCGTCGTACCTTCCGAGGCCGAGTTCGAGAAGGCCCAGCGCCCCGTCGGACCGCTCCGGCATCTCGCGCAACCGCGACTCGTCGCCCTCCACCGCCGCCACGCGGGCGAACACCGCGGAGAGCCGCCAGTCGCCGCTGGGCAGGCCCGTGTCGCAGGCCAGCGAGATCGCCTCGATCAGCGTGGCCTCCGCGTCCGCGTGCAGGCCCGTCGCGACCTGCGCCTGCGCCTGCGTCCGCAGCACGCCCGGCAGCGCTCCGATCAGGCCGTTCAGCCGGCAGCGCGCGGCCTCCACGGCGGCCAGCTCCAGCGCCGCCTCGTCGTCGCCGAGGACCAGCGCGAGCCCCGCCGCGTCCTCCGGGCCGGCGGCCGCGCGCGGCTCCGGGGTGCTCGTGCGCGCCTCCGCGACCAGCGCGGCGAGCAGCGGGACGCCGCGCGCGAGGTCGTCGCCGGCGAGGTGCGCGAGGCCGCCGACCATCGCGTCGCCCGGCAGCGCTTCGGCGGCGCGCAGCAGGGCCGGCGTCTCCCCGGCGGTCCACGCATAGGTGGCGCCCGTCCGCAGCATCGCGGCCTTGTCGTCCGGCTCCGCATAGGCGGAGTGCTCCACCATCATGCGCGCGGCGGTGCGCCGGTTACCGCGTTCGTACTCGACCACCGCGCGCACACGGCCGAGCCTGGCGAGCTCAGCGGGTTCGTCGGTGAGCGTGCCCGCTCTGGCGGCGAGGTGTTCCGCCTCGTCCGGTCGACCGGCCTGGAGCATCATGTTGGCCGCGGCGCGCAACCGTGCGGCCTGCGCGTCCCGGGCAGGGGTGAGGTCCGCCGCCTGCTGGTAGAGCCTCGCCGCCGTGACGTACCCGGTGCGTTTCCGCGCGCGCTCTGCGGCGTCCTGCAGATCCACCGCGACGTCCTCGTCCGGCCCGAGAGCCGCTGACGCGCGGTGCCGCGCACGGCAGTCGGCGTCCTCGGAAGAGGACGCCAATGCCTGATGCACGGAGATGCGGCATGCCGCTACAGCGCCCTGGTAGACGGCGGCTCTGATCAGCGGATGGCGGAAGGCGATGGACCGTCCGCTCACCTCCACCAGTCCGTCCCGTTCGGCCTGCTCCAAGTCCTCTAGGCCGACCCCCATTTCCCGCGCGGCGCTCAGCAGGCTCGGCATGTAGCCGCGTCCTTCTGCCGCCGCGATGAGGAGCATCAGGCGGGTCTTCTCTGGGAGCTCATCGATCCGGCTCTGGAACCGCGCGACGACGCGATCCGCGACGGGCAGCGGACGGGACCCGTCCGGCAACCGGTCTCCGGCCATACCGAACTCGCGCAGCGCCAGCGGATTGCCGTCCGCGTCATGCAGGATCCGGTCCCGGGCGTCCCGCGACAGGCCGTGCTCGGCGAGGAACCGCACGGCGTCGTCACGTCCGAGCCGCTGCAGAGGCAGCTCGGGGAGGCCGGTGCCGGTGAACGCGTCGTCCCGCGCGGCGAACAGCATCACCACCGCCTCGGCCGCGAGCCGCCGAGCGGCGAACAGCAGCGCCTCGGCCGTCGCGCCGTCGAGCCACTGGGCGTCGTCGACCAGGCAGAGCACCGGGCCGTCCTCGGCGAGGTCGGCCAGGAGCGTCAGGACGCCGAGGCCGGTCGTGAACCGGTCCCGGGCGGCCGGGAGGTCGCCGGACGGCCCGGAGCCGCTCAGCGCGGCGTTCAGAGCCGCGGCCTGAGGTCCGGGAAGGCCGGCCAGGCGGTCGCGGACGGGCCACAGCAGTTGGTTGATCCCGGCGAACGCGATGCCCGACTCCACCTCGATCCCGGTCACGCGCAGGACGCGCGTCCCGGCGTCGCCCGAAGCGAGTTCCGCGGCGTGGTCCAGTAGCGCGGACTTGCCGATGCCCGCCTCGCCGCGCAGCAGCAGCGCACCGCTGCGGCCCTCGTCGCGCGCCCCCGCGAGCAGGGAGGAGATCCGCGCCTGTTCGTCGTTTCGCCCGTAAAGCACGACTACAAAGTACGGGGCGTACTACCGAAACCTTACTGATTCGCCGTGCGGCGGCCTGCTCGTAGCTTCTTCACCAGCGAGAACGCCACTAGGAGGACGTCATGCACGAACTGTTCGAGGAGCTGTCGGCCGGGAAGCTGGAGCTGTCCAACCGGTTGGTGATGGCCCCGATGACGCGCAGCAGAGCCGTCCATGACGGGAAGGTGACGGCCCTGCAGGCCGAGTACTACGCGCAGCGGGCCGGCGCGGGCCTCATCATCACCGAGGGGACGCAGCCCAGCGTGCGGGGCCAGGGCTATGTCTGGACGCCGGGGCTGCACAGCGACGAGCAGGTGGAGGCGTGGCGGGCGGTCACCGACGCCGTCCACGCGGAGGGCGGCGTCATCTTCGCGCAGCTCATGCACACGGGACGCGTCGGCCACCCGTCACTCTATCCGGACGGTGGGCTGCCCGTGGGGCCGTCCCCGATCGCCACGGGCGAGAAGATGTGGACGCCGGAGGGCATGCTCGACCACCCCGAGCCCCGCGAGATGACCCTCGACGACATCGCCGAGGCGGTGGCCGACTTCGCCGCGGCGGCGCGCAACGCCATCGCCGCCGGGTTCGACGGCGTGGAACTGCACGGCGCCAACGGCTACCTCATCCAGCAGTTCCTGGCGGACGGCAGCAACAAGCGGACCGACGCCTACGGCGGCACCATCGAGAACCGCATCCGCTTCGGTGTGGAGGTGGCGAAGGCCGTCGCGGACGCGATCGGACCGGACCGCGTCGGGTTCCGCGTGTCGCCCGGGAGCGTCGCCAACGGCGTCAGTGAGAGCGACACCGGCGAGCTGTACGACGCCCTAGTGGCGGCACTGGCGCCCTTGGGGCTCGCCTACCTGCACATCATGGAGCTGGGCGACCGGGAGAGTACGCGCCGCATCCGTGCCGCCTGGCCCGGCACGCTCATCCTCAACCCGCACCCGACGCTGGAGTCGTTCTCGTCCACACCGGAGGACGGTGTGGAGGCGCTGAGGGAGGGCGTCGCGGACGCCGTGGCGTTCGCCCAACTGTGGCTCGCCAACCCGGACCTTCCCGCCCGCATCAAGGCGGGCGGCCCCTACAACGAGGGCGACCGCGCCACCTTCTATGGGGGCGACCACCGCGGCTACACCGACTACCCCACCCTGTCCTAGACGGGGCTCAGGCCGAGGGCCCCGCGCCGGTGTCGACCGGTACGGGGCCCTCGCCTGTGCGCGCGCTTGGGCTTGAGCCCAAGCGTGCTCTATCCCCGGTTTAGTAGCCGGGGCGGACGCCGCCGTTGAACTGGCTCTTGTAGTAGTGGGTCAGCTTGATCTTCTTCACGTGGGAGCCGGAGTGCGGCGCGTGAATCATGTAGCCGTGCCCCACGTAGATGCCCACGTGCGTACGGCCGCTGTAGAAGAAGAGCAGGTCGCCCGCCTTGGCGCCCTTCCAGGAGACCTTGTGCTTCACCGCGCGATAGATCTGCTGGGTCGTGCGCGGAAGCTTGACGCCGGCCTTGCGCCAGGATCCCTGCGCCAGGCCCGAGCAGTCCCACGAGCCCGGCCCGGAACCGCCGTAGCGGTACGGGTCGCCGATCTGCTTGTAGGCGTACTTGACGGCCACGGCCGCGCGCTTGCTCTGCGCGGCGGCGCGGGACTTCGCGGACGCGGCCTTGGTGGTCGCGGTCTTCGTGCTCGCGGTCTTCGTGCTCGTCGCCTTGGCGGCCGTCGCCGTGAGCGCGACGCGCTGCGGGACGTTGGCCGAGGCTCCGGCGGGACCCGCCGCCAGGAGCGTCGCTCCGAGCGCCGCGGTCGTGGTGAGCACGAGCCCACCGGCGGTGATACCGATCTTCAGGGGGTTTCGGGGGGTATGCAGGATGACTCCAGATCTCGCGGGTGATGCCTACCGGGGCAGCCGTCATCCCGCGCTGAGCGCTGGATGTTCGGGATGCGCCGCGGCCGCCCGGTGCCCGCGGCGCCATGGGAGGGCGCCGCGGCCGGCGAGCCGCTTCCGGCTCCGTGCTTCTCGTCTGCACGGATGAGGCGATCGACGCGGGCGTGCTCTGATGGCGGCGCTCTAGGGGCGTCCTGGTGGACGGTGCCCGGCCGCTCTTCGCCGAGAGGCCGGACGCGTGCCGCCGCCGCGCGTCGGTGCGTGTTCTGTTGTCCGAGCGGCCCGTCGTGCCGCATGAACCGGGCAGGAACGTAGCCAGACTCCAGCGGCGCAGGCAAATCTCAGGTAGATCACGAACCTTCCCGGACGCATGCGACGGAAGTGGTGCCCTCCGTGCGGCCTGCGCAAATCGAGATCATTTTCCGCGATTTGTGAAGTGGGTCACAACCTGCGGAAACGCTGGGCGATTCGGTGATCTGGACGCGCGTCTCGGGTCGGGTTATCCACAGAACACCGTTCTGGTTCCGTGGTCCGGGCGGCGGTGTTCGACTGGTGCGGTCCCGGATTTCACGGTGCTTTCCGCGTCTGGCGAGGAGATCGATCAATGGCCGCGAATGTGTTAATTGCATCACTTCGCTCCACCGCTCTGTGGCGGATCGAGGACGCTGCGTTGCCGGATCCGGCCACGGCCCGGGGATTGACGGCGGCGCCTCCCGGCCCTGTAGTCCGAGAGAGATTCATGTCCGGTGCCCGGAGGGAGTCCCGTGTTCCGCAGGTCCGGCAGAACGCGTCTCGCGCGCGTGCTCCCCGCTCTCGCCCTCGCGGCCGCCGTCACGGTGACCGCCTCACCCGCCGCCCATGCCCGTACCGGCCCTGCGCCGTCCACTGCCAAGGCCCCCACGACCGCCAAGTTCCCCCAAGGGTTCCTCTGGGGCGTCGCCACGTCCGGCTTCCAGGGCGAGGGCTCCTTCCCCGACAGCAACTGGACGCGCTACATCAAGCGGAAGGCGCCCGGCATAAGCGACCCGTACAAGAAGTCCGTCGACTTCCTGCACCGCTACCCGGGCGACGTGGAACTCGCGCGCAAGCTCGGCGTGAACGTGTTCCGCACCTCGATCGAGTGGGCCAGGATCGAGCCGAAGCGAGGCGTCCGCGACCCGAAGGCGATCGCCTACTACGACGACCTCATCCGCCGGATCCGCGCCGCCGGCATGCGGCCGATGATCACGCTGGACCACTGGGTGTACCCCGGATGGGTGGCCGACCAGGGAGCCTGGGACGACCCGAGGACCCAGGCCGACTGGCTGCGCAACGCCCGGTTCATCGTCGACCGCTACAAGCGCCAGGGCGTCATCTGGATCACCTTCAACGAGGCCAGCGCCTACATGTACAAGGAGCTGACCATGCGGCCGATGGGCCTCGGGCAGCTCGCCGCCATGCGGACCGCGCTCACGAAGACCCACCGCGCCGCCTACGACATGATCCACAAGCTCGACCCGGGCGCCCCCGTCTCCACGAACGTCGCCTACGGGACGGCGCTGAACGGCATCTTCGACGCCGCGCTGTTCAACGACGTCACCGACAAGCTCGACTTCATCGGCATCGACTACTACTACGGCGCCAACGCCCAGAACCTCACCGCCGGGTACGCGCTGACCGGCGAGTTCTGGAAGATCGACCCCGAGCCGGAGGGGCTGTACTACGTCCTCAAGAGCTACCAGCGGCGGCTGCCGAAACTGCCCGTGTACGTCGTCGAGAACGGCATGTCCACCGACAACGGCAAGCCCCGGCCCGACGGCTACACGCGCAGCGAACATCTCCGCGACCACATCTACTGGGTGCAGCGGGCGATGGCCGACGGCGTCAAGGTGATGGGCTACAACTACTGGAGCCTCACCGACAACTACGAATGGGGCAGCTTCGAGCCGCGCTTCGGCCTGTACACGGTGAACGCGCTGACCGACCCGTCCCTGGCCCGCCGTCCGACCGACGCCGTCGCGACCTATCGCTCGATCATCGCCGACCGGGGCGTCCCGGCCGGATACGTGCCGGTCCGCCGACCGGGCTGGTGCTCGGTCGAGGACCCGGTCGCCACCTGCTTCGGCACGACCCCGACCCCGCCGGCCGCCTACCGGGTCCCCGCCGGCTGACGCCCGGAAATCGCCGCCTCTCACTGCTGGAATGATAATCATTTTCATGGCACCCTGAATCCGTCCGCACCACGGAGGAAGGGAGCACGGCCATGTCCTTGACCGTCGACGACCGGCTGCTGGAGAAGGCGATGCGCGGCGAGGTGGACGACGCCTCGTTCGTCGCCTGCGTCCGCGACTCGCTGCCCTACGCATGGGAGGTCATCAGCGGTGTCGTCGCCCGGATGCGGGACGGCGGCGCCGGATTCGCCGACAACCGGACCCCGCCGCCGGACGAGCGGGCGCGCGGCCAGCTGCTGCGCGTCCTCGCCAGCGACGCGATGCGCGGCGCCCTGGAACGCCACTTCGGCGTCCGCCTGGCGTTCCAGAACTGCCACCGCGTCGCCGCGTTCGACCTGACCACCGACGGCGCCGCCGCCCGCTACGAACGCTTCGTCTCGCCCCGCGCCCAGCTCCTCAACCAGTCCCCAGACCTAGTCGACTGCTGACCCGCCAGCCCGCCCCTGCCCGCAGCCCTGGGCCACGAAGGGGTGCAACCGAAGGAAGAGGGGTGAGGTTGGGGGGCTTGGGGCTGGGCTTGGTTCGCCGGGGTGGGGGTGGGGGTGGGAGCTTGCCTGGTCGCGGGGCGATGAGGGCGCCGCCGGGCAGGGGTGGGGTGGGGCATGAGGCGGGGTTTCTGGGGTACCGGCGCGGTGAACGCTAGGAAACAGGGGTTCGCGTGGGGGATGTGCAGGCCGGGACGAGGCGCGCGGGGAGCGTGCCGAACCTCGGTGTGGTCCGGGGCAGCGGGTCACCGGGCCCGGGCGGCGCCGGGGACGGGCTGCTCCTGAGCCTCAAGCGGGCCGCCGCCGCGCTGCGGGACGCGGGGGTCGACTACGCGCTGGCGGGCGGGTTCGCGGCGTACGCGCACGGCGCGGCGGTGTCCACGCACGACGTGGACTTCGTGGTGCGGGAGCGGGACGTCGATGAAGCGCTCACCGCGCTCGCCGGCGCCGGCATGGGTCACATGGACAGCCCGGAGAACTGGCTCGCCAAGGTCTGCGACGGGGAGCACCTCATCGACCTCATCCACACGCCGTCGGGCCGTCCCGTGAACGGTGCGCTGCTGGGGCGGGCCACGGAGATGGCCGTCGGCGCGGTGTACATGCCGGTGCTGCCCGCGACCGACCTGGTGATCATGCGGTTGATGGCGTTCAGCGAGACCGCGTGCGACTTCAGCGGATTCCTGCATGTCAGCCGGGCACTGCGGGAGCAGGTCGACTGGCCGTACGTGGCAGAGGAGACGGCGGAGTCGCCGTACGCGTACGCGTTCCTCGCCCTGCTATCCCGTCTCGGCGTCATCGAAAGGGGCGTGCCGTGACCGAGTACCTGCCGGCGCACATCCAGGAGACGCTCGCGGCGCGCGCGCACGAGCTCGGCATCCGCGTGGACGTGCGGGGGGACGTCGTCCATCTGCGCGGCGAGGTCGCCAGCGAGGAGCAGCGCCGCGAGGTCGAGGAGGCCGCCCGGGTGGCCGCGGAGGGGCACGAGATCTGCAACGAGGTGCACGTCGTCGCGGTGCCGGAGCCCGAGGGGGAGGAGAGGCTGTCATGATCCGTGTGGCGGCGGCCGGGGACCTGCACGTGGGGGCCGACATGGCCGGGGTGTACCGGGGACGGCTCGGGCAGCTGGCCCGGCAGGCGGACGTGTTCCTCGTCGCGGGCGACCTGACCAGGCACGGGACGGTCGAGGAGGGCCGGGTCGCGGCGGGCGAGCTGCGGGACCTCGGGGTCCCGGTGATCGCGGTGCTGGGGAACCACGACTACCACTCCGACAGCGAGGAGGAGATCGCGGACGTCCTGCGCGAGGCGGGGGTGACCGTGCTGGAGGGGGACGGGACGGTCGTGGACTGCGACGGGTCGCGGCTCGGTGTCGCCGGCGGCAAGGGCTTCGGCGGCGGGTTCGAGGGGAAGTGCGCGAGCGACTTCGGCGAGCCGGAGATGAAGGCGTTCATCCGGCATACCAAGTCGTTCGCCGACCGGCTCGGCACCGCGCTACTGGAACTGGACGCGGACCTACGGGTGAGCCTCACGCACTACTCGCCCGCCGAGGACACGCTCGAGGGCGAGCCTCCGGAGATCTACCCGTTCCTCGGCAGCTACCTGATGGGCGAGGCGATCGACGCGGCGGCGCCGGCGCTGGCGATCCACGGGCACGCGCACAAGGGGACGGAGAAGGGGATGACGCAGGGCGGCGTCCGGGTGCGGAATGTCGCGTTGCCGGTGATCCAGCACGCCTACGCCCTGTACTGCCTGGAACTGCCGCACGCCGCCGACACGTCGAGCCCCGACCGCACCGAGGAACGAGTCTCCGCCTGGTGATTCCCGGGGGTTCTGCGGGGAGCTCGCTGGGTGTGTCGTGAGGAGTTGGTTTCCGCCTGGTGATTGCTTGCTGGGTGTGTTTGGGGCGGCGTCTCTGTGGGGTGGCGGCTCCTGGGCCGGCTGAGGAGTGCGCGTCCGGCTGGTGACTGACCTCGGGATTCGGATGGGGGTGGTGGGGTCAGGGTTTTAGGAGGGATTGGACGGCCTGTTCGACGGGGCCCTGGGTGGCGAGTTCGCCGGGGGAGGCGTCCACGCCGAGTTTGGTGAGGGCGGGGGCGATCGTCCGGCCGGACTCGTAGAGGGAGATGATGCGCGGGTCGATGTAGGAGGCGCGGGCCACGGCCGGGGTGTTGCCGAGGTAGGCGGCGACCTCCTTGACGACGCGGACGACGGCCTTGCGGCGGGCGGTGTCGCCGGTGCCGGCACGGGTGGAGACGGCGAGGCCGACGGCGGCGAGGACGGTCGCGTGCCAGGTGCGGAAGTCCTTGGCGGTGAAGTCGCCGCCGGTCACCTCGCGGATGAACGCGTTGATGTCGGACGCGGTGACGTCGTGCCAGCCGTTGCGGGTCCGGTAGGCGAGGAGTTCGGGGGAGCCGTCCTTGCGGCGCATCAGGCCGGCGACGACCTTGCAGACGTTCTCCTCCGCGACGGACTGGTACCGGTCCTTCGAGCCCTTCGCCGGGTACTCGAACGTGACCTGCCCGCGGCGGCAGGTGACGTGCTCGCGCAGGACGGTGGCGAGGCCGAACGTGCCGTTCTCCGCGGCGTACTCCTCGCTGCCGATGCGGAAGAAACCGAGGTCGATGAGCCGGACGGCGGCGGACAGCACGCGGTCGCGGCGGTAGCCGCGGCCGGCGAGGTGCCGGGCGAGCGTCTCGCGGACGTCGGGGAGGCGTGCGGCCAGGTCGAGGACGTGGTCGTGCTTCTCGCGGTCGCGCTGCTCGCGCCACGCCTCGTGGTACAGGTACTGGCGGCGTCCGGCGGCGTCGGTGCCCATCGCCTGGATGTGGCCGTCGGCGTCCGGGCAGATCCACACGTCCTGCCAGGCGGGCGGGATGACGAGGGCGCGGATCCGGGCGCGCTCGGCGGGGTCGTCCAGGGCGCGGCCGTCGAGGCCGAGGTAGGTGAAGCCCTTGCCGCACCTGCGCCGCGCGAAACCGGGTTCGGAGGGGTCGCTGCGCTGGAGCTCCATGGGCGCCTCAGCCCGGATGGATCTCGCCGCCGGCCGGCACCAGCGTCTGGCCGGTGTAGTAGGACGACTGCCGGTTCGCGGCGAAGAAGACGTAGGAGGGGGCGATCTCGTCGGGGTCGGCGGGGCGGCCCATCGGGGCCTGGCCGCCGAAGCCCTCGACCTTCTCGGCATCGAAGGTGGCGGGGATCAGCGGCGTCCAGACGGGCCCGGGGGCGACGCAGTTGACGCGGATCTCGCGGTCCATGAGGTTCTGCGCGAGGGAGGTGGCGAGGGTCATCGCGGCGGCCTTGCTGGCGGCGTAGTCGATCAGCGTCTTGTTGCCGCGCAGCCCGTTGATGGACCCGGTGAAGACGATGGACGACCCGGGGCCCATGTGGTCGAGGGCCTCCTGGACGGTCCAGAACAGCGCGTACACGTTGACGGCGAACGTCCGCTGGAGCTGCGCGTCGTCGATCTCGCGGACGTCCTTCACCGGGGTCTGGGTGCCGTGGTGCAGGACGAGGACGTCGAGTCCGCCGAGGTCGCGGACGGCGTGCCCGACGACCTCGCGGCAGTGCCGTTCCTCGGCGAGGTCACCGCCGAAGGTGAAGCAACGGCGTCCTTCGGCCTCGACGAGGGACCTGGTGTGCCGGGCGTCGTCGTCCTCTTCGAGGTAGGTGAGGGCGACGTCGGCGCCCTCCTTGGCGAACGCGACGGACACGGCGCGGCCGATCCCGGAGTCGCCGCCGGTGACGAGCGCGCGCTTGCCGTCGAGGAGACCGCTGCCGGTGTAGCCGCGCATCTCGTCGCGGGGCTCGGGCGTCATGTCCCCCGTGCGGCCCGGGTAGGACTGGCTCTGTGCCGGAGGTTCGGTCATGCCGGACGGGTGCCCGGGGCGTCTCCGGGCAAACGTCCGCCGTATTGTGACTCCCGAGTAACATCGCGCCCGGGCAATCCGCCGGGGTGTGAGCAGAACGCCGGGATGACGTCTGGGTAACATCATCCCGAACCACATTCGGTCCCTCACGTAAGGTGCTGCTTATGGACCTGAACGGAGTTTCCGCCGTCGTATCCGGTGGCGCGAGCGGCCTCGGTGAGGCCACCGTGCGCGCGCTGGCCGCCGAAGGCGCCAAGGTCGTCGTCGCCGACATGAACGAGGACAAGGGCAAGAAGGTCGCCGACGAGGTCGGCGGCGTCTTCGTCAAGACCGACGTCTCCAGCGAGGAGCAGGTGCAGGCCGCCGTCCAGGCCGCCGTCGACACCGGCGCCCCGCTGCGCGTCATCGTCAACAGCGCCGGCATCGGCTGGGCCTCGCGCACCGTCGGCCGCGACGGCACCCCGCACGACCTGGCGTCCTACGAGACCGTCATCCGGGTCAACCTGATCGGCACCTTCAACCTGATGCGCATCGGCGCCGCGGCGATCTCCAAGACCGAGCCCGCCGACGCCGACGGCGCCCGCGGCGTGGTGATCAACACCGCGTCCATCGCCGGCATCGAGGGCCAGACCGGGCAGATCGCCTACTCGGCCTCCAAGGGCGGCATCATCGGCATGACGCTGCCGGCCGCCCGCGACCTCGCCGCGATCGGCGTCCGGGTCAACACCATCTGCCCCGGCATCATCGACACCCCGATCTACGGCGAGGGCGAGGCCGCCGACGCGTTCAAGGCCAAGCTGGCCGCGCCGGTGCCGTTCCCGAAGCGGATGGGCAAGGCGTCGGAGTTCGCGCACCTGGTCAAGTCCCTCATCGAGAACGACTACATGAACGGCGAGACCATCCGTTTCGACGGTGGCATCCGCTTCCAGCCGAAGTGAGGCACTGAATGACCGACGCTGTTCTCACCGAAGAAGACGGCGCCGTCCTCATCATCACCATCAACCGCCCGGAGGCCCGCAACGCGGTCAACGGCGAGGTGGCGAAGGGGATCGCGGCGGCCCTGGACGAGCTGGACTCCCGCAAGGACCTGTCCATCGGCGTCCTGACCGGCGCCGGCGGCACGTTCTGCTCCGGCATGGACCTCAAGGGCTTCCTCACGGGCGACAACCCGACCGTCGAGGGCCGCGGGTTCGCCGGCATCACCGAGCGTCCGGCGGCCAAGCCGCTGATCGCCGCGGTGGAGGGCTACGCGCTGGCCGGCGGCTGCGAGGTCGCGCTGTCCTGCGACATGATCGTGGCCTCCCGGGACGCCCTGTTCGGGCTGCCCGAGCCGAAGCGCGGCCTGGTCGCCGCGGGCGGCGGGCTGCTGCGGCTGCCGCAGCGCATCCCGTTCCACATCGCCATGGAGATCGCCCTGACCGGCGACAAGTACCCGGCGGAGCGGATGGCCGAGCTCGGGTTCGTCAACCGGCTCGCCGAGCCGGGCGGCGCGCTCGCCGCGGCCAAGGAGCTGGCCCTGAAGGTCGCGGAGAACGCGCCGCTGGCGCTCGCCGCGACGAAGAAGGTCATCGTCGAGTCCGCCGACTGGTCGTCCGCGGAGGCGTGGAAGAAGCAGCAGGACATCACGCTGCCCGTCTTCACCTCCAAGGACGCGCAGGAGGGCCCGGCGGCCTTCGCCGAGAAGCGCAAGCCGAACTGGAAGGGCGAGTGACCGCCCCAGCCTGACCGCCCACGCCTGACCGCGCATGGTGCGTCGGACGCCCGGAGCCGCCCGGTTCCGGGCGTTCGTCGTTCCCGGGCGTTCGTTGTTCCCGGGCGTTCGTTGTTCCCGGGCGTTCGTCGTTCCCGGGCGTTCGTCGTTCCCGGGCGTTCGTCGTTCCCGGGCGTTCGCCGGTTCCGGGTGTCCGTTCCCGGGTCCGCGCACGGTGCCTGCGATGCCTCCGAGCTGGGCGACCCGGGGACCCGGCGGGGCATGCGCCTGAAGCCGCAGCCTGCCCTGACACGTCCTTTTCCGGCCGCCCGGCAGCTTTGTCTTACCTGGAAGTAAGGATCTCTTCTACGCTTTGCGCTGCGCTTGATGATCTTAGGAGCTCGCATGGAACGCAGAGCAGTGACTTCCGCGGTGACGGCGCTCGCGCTCGGTGCCGCGACGCTGGGCGGCACGGCCGCTCCGGCCTCGGCCGCGACCGGGTGGCACAGCGTCCCAGGCCACGAGTTGACCTATAACGGGAGCTTCGACCATTTCGCGTTCGCGTCGAAGAACTCCGCCTGGGCGGTCGGCGTGGGCGGGTCGTTCTTCGCCCCGCAGACGCGGATGGCCTGGTTCAACGGAAGCAGTTGGGTCGTCTACCGGCCCGACCGGGCCTTCATCCCGACCGATCTCGCATCGGGCAGCCCGCAGAAGGCCTGGGTGGTCGGCTACAACATGCGCGGGCCCATCGCCCTCTACTGGACCGGCGGCAGCACATGGAGGAAGGCGCCCTACCCGTCCGTCGGCCTGCCGGACCAGGTGGCGGCCGGCGCGGACGGCACCGCCTACTCGGTCGCCGGGGTCGGCGCGGCCGGCGGCGGCTCGAGCGCCGTCCTGCGCTTCGAGAAGGGGGCCTGGGTCGATGCGAAGGTGCCGCTGCCGCCGTCGTCCTCGATCACCGGCGTGGACGTCAAGTCCGGCTCCGATGTCTGGCTCTCGGGCACCGTCGCCTCCGACACGTCCGTCACCGGCCTGGTGATGCACTATGACGGCGAGAGCTGGAAGAGGATCGACGTCCCTGGGGCCCTCGGCGTTCCCGGGAACCAGGCGTCGCTGTACCGCATCGTGGAGAACTCGCCGACGAACGTGTGGGTCCTGCGGGTGCGGCAGGACGTGCGCACCACCACCAACGCCCTGCTGCACTACGACGGCAAGTCCTGGACGACGGCGGACGTCCCCGGGAACGTGACCGGCGTCGTGCTGTCCTCCGACGGCAAGGGGGGCGCGATCGTGGTGCCCATCAACAAGGGGAACGCCACCCGGTACCTGGACTACAACGGCGGTAAGTGGACGGCCACCACCGGACCGACCCGCACCGGGCCCGCGCAGGTGTCCGACGTGGCCGTCCGTCCGCACATGCAGCCGACCACGCTGATGAGCGTCGGCACCGTCACGCGGCGGGACGTCAACATCCCGTTCTCGGAGGCCTACACCTACTGATCGCCGGGGCCGGGCGGCCTGTTCTGGCCGCGCGGGAAGTCGGGCTTACTCGGAAGTAAGTCTTCCCGTACTCTTTGGCGTGCGCTTGAACTGATCTTGGGAGCTCATATGGGACGGAACGCGGTGACCGCCGCGGCCCTGGCCATCGCCTGCGGCGCCGGCACGCTCGCCGTGGCCGCCGCGCCCGCCCAGGCCGCCGCCGGGTGGAGGAACGTCGGCGGCGCCGGGCTGGCCTACGACGGCAGCCTCGACCGCGTCGACTTCGGCGCGACGAACGCCGGCTGGGCCGTCGGGGCGGCGGGCTCGTTCTTCAGCCCCCAGACGAAGATCGCCAAGTGGAACGGGTCGGCGTGGGTCGCGCAGGCGAGCCCGGTCGGGTTCACCCCGACGGACGTCGCCGTCGCGAGCGCGAGCAAGGCGTGGGTCGTCGGCTACAACCTCGGCGGCACCGTCGGCCTGTACTGGAACGGCACCAAGTGGAGCAAGGTCGCCTACCCGCTGGTCGGCCTGCCGGGCCAGGTCGCCGCCGCGCCGGACGGCACCGCCTACTCCGTCGCGGGCGTCGACGCGACCGCGGGCGGGCTCAGCGCCGTCCTGCGCTGGACGGGCACCGCGTGGGCGGACGCGAAGGTCCCGCTGCCCGCCTCGTCCGCGATCACCGCGGTGGACGTGAAGTCGAAGAACGACGTCTGGCTGGCCGGGACGACGTCCGCCACCGGCACGTCCGTGTCCGGCCTGGTGATGCACTACGACGGCAAGGCGTGGAAGCGGATCGCCGTGCCGGGCTCGCTCGGCGTCCCCGCCTACCAGGGCACCCTGTACAGGATCGTGGCGAATTCGCCGACGAACGTGTACGTGCTGCGCGTCCGGCAGAACGCCCAGATCACCAACGCGATCCTGCGCTACGACGGTAAGTCCTGGAAAACGATCAACACGCCGCTGAACACGGCCGGCATCGGGCTGTCCGCCGACGGCAAGGGCGGCGTGGTCATGCTGCCCATCACGACCGGTAACAAGACCCAGTACATGCACTACAACGGCACGTCCTGGACGACCCTCAACGGGCCCGCCCGCACCGGCACCGTCCAGGCGTCCGACGCCGACGCCCGGCCCGGCACCACCGCGGTCGTCAGCGCCGGCACCGCGACGCAGACGGGCAAGAAGGTGCCCTTCATCGAGTACTACGGCTGACCCCGCCGCACCGCGGCGATCCGCCCGCTCAGCGCGGCCGGGCACCGCGGCCGATCGACGGACTTCGGCCGGCCTCGGCCGGCCAGGTCCGGACGCCCGTCCCGTCCACCCCCGGGACGGGCGTTCGCATGTTCCCTTCCCCGGCCGGTGCCGAGGCGGCGGTGTCCCCGCGCGCGGGGAGCAGGTCCTGCGCGGACGCGGGCGTCGTCGCCTGGGCGCCGGCGCCCTGCTGCGCCGCGCCGGCCGCGACGTTCGGTAGGTCGCGGGGTGGGGCTGCTGGTCTTCGAGGGCGGCCGGATCCGGTTCTCGCGGTCGGCCGTGGCCACCGTCCTCGCCGAGGCGACGCACGTCGCGCGGGTCCACCGCTGGCCGGGGGTCGGCCGCACCGGCCGAGGGCGACCGGTGCGGCCGGTTCGCGGCGCGGGCGGCCGGTGGGGCCGGTTCGCGGCGCGGGGTGAACGGTCAGGTCAGCACAGGCCGGCCGGGTTGGACGTCCGGCAGAGGTTGCGGCGGAACCGGTTGGTCTTGCTGCCGCTGTTGTCGACCAGGTCGAACGGCGCGTTGCCGCGGACGACGTTGAGCTGGACGAGGTTGTCGCGGGCGGGCCGGTTCAGCGGCGGCGTCCCGCGGAAGAGCACGATGCCGCCGGAGTACGGGAGCGTGCCCCGGTTGTCCTTGACGACGTTCTTCTGGACGACGTTGTGGTCGCCGCCGAAGAACAGCACGCCGGTGCCGCCGAGCGGCGGGACCTCCTCGTGCGCGGCGCATTGCCGGTTGTTCTTCGAGACGTTGTTCTTCCAGACGTTGGTGTTGCCCTGGCCGCCCTTCTGGCTGTCGTCGACGAGGGCGACGCCGACGCAGTTCCCGACGAGGTCGTTGCCCCACGCCCTGACGTTGCGGGCGTGCCGGACGAGCAGGCCGATGGCGTTTCCGGAGGAGCGGTTGCCGGTGACGACCGTCCCGTGCGCGTTGGCGATGTCGCCGACGTAGAAGCCGGCCTCGTCGCCGTTGTCGAGGGCCCAGTCGTGCGCGAACCGCCCGCGGGTGGAGTTGAATTCCGAGATTCCATATTCGCCGTTGCCGGCGGCCAGGACGTGTTCGACGGTGAGGCGGTCGGTGAAGTGGCCGAATATGCCGTTCTTCGCGAATTTCCGCACGGTCAGGGCTTTGATGGTGACGCCCTTGACGGGATGGCCGGGGCGGCCGACGACGCAGATGCCGGTGCCGGCCCATTTGACGGTGGCGCAATGGTCGGTGCCGCCGGGCCGCAGCACGGTCTTGTCGCCTTCGCCGCGGATGGTGAGGCGCTTGTTGACCAGGACGCCCCCGTCGTAGGTGCCGCGGAGGAGCCGGATGGTGTCACCGGGCCTGGCCCGGTCGACGGCCGCCTGGATCGAGTGTCCCGGACGCACGACGTGGGTGCGGTGCCCGTGCCCGGACGCGCTGCCGTCCTGCGCCGACGCCTGTCCCGCGGATGCGAAGGGGGCGAGCCCGGCCAGCACGGCGACGACGCCGGCCGGACCCGCGATAGTCCATCTCATTCTATTTTGCTCCGTTTCTGGGTGATCTGCTGGCCGCGGTGCGCGTGCGCCCGCGGCACGGTCCCGGGGCGTTCGCCGTGGGAACCGCGCAGGTCATTCCGTCAGGCCGGAGAAACAAACATCGGCGGATCCGGGCCCGCCGGGCCGAGTTTGCCGTCGCTTTCGGCGTTGCCGGGTTTCCGCAGTCGATCGCCGCGGATGCCGTTCCGGCATTGCGGCTGAATGGCTTATTTCCGGCAATCTGCCCAGAGTGCCGGGGGCGGGCCGTTCAGTCCCAGCGGCGGGAGCGCTGGCGCTTGATGTCGGAGCGGCGCTTCTTGTTCTCCAGGCGCCGCTCGTTGATCCCGCGCGGGACCTTCTTGGGGATGCGCTTCTTCGGCGGCGGCGCCGTGGCCTCGGCCAGCAGCGCGCCGAGCCGGGCCCGGGCGGCGTCGCGGTTGCGCATCTGGGAGCGGTACTCCTCGGCGCGGATCGTCAGGACGCCCCGGACGAGCCGTCCGGACAGCCGCTCCAGCGCGCGCGCCTTGAGCGGCTCGGGCAGGGACGGGGACGCGGCGACGTCGAAGGACAGCTCGGCGGCGGTCGCGCTGGTGTTGACGTGCTGCCCGCCGGGTCCCGAGGAGCGGGAGAAGCGCCAGCCGAGCTCGGACTCCGGGATGGAGACCGAGCCGCGGACGTGGATGTCGTCGGGCATGCCCCGATTATCCCCGGCCGCGGACGATCATGTCGTCCGGTTTTCCGGCGCCCCGGGGGTGCGCGTCCTGCAAGTGCTTACTTACACTGATCGTCATGACCGAAGGACTGTTCTCCGACGACGACCTGATCCGCCACATCACCCGGGAGGGCGCGCTCATCGCGGCGGGCGGGGCCGCGTCGCTGCTGCAGACCGCGCACCCCCAGGTCGCGCAGGGCGTGTACGACCACAGCTACACCGCCGAGGACCCGCTCCGGCGGCTGCGCAACACCATGGGCTGGCTGTACGCGGTGCAGTTCGGGACGCGGGAGGAGGCGGAGACCTTCAGTGCGCTCGTCACCCGGGGGCACGATCAGGTCACCGGTCCCGGCTACCAGGCGAACGACCCGGAGCTGCAGGTGTGGGTCGCGGCCACGCTGTTCGCCGTCGCCGCGCAGTTCTACCAGCTGCTGTTCCGCCGCACGTTCACCGAGGACGAGCTGGCGGAGTTCTACGGCCAGACCAAGGTCTACGCCACGATCCTCGGCTGCCCCGAGGACCGGCTGCCCGCGACGTACCGGGACTTCCGCGTGTACTACGCCGGCATGCTCAACACCCTGAAGATCAGCGACGCGTCCCGGGCGATCGCCGACCAGGTGCTCAACCCCCGGCTGCCGGGCGGCCCGCTGAACGCGCCCGGGCTGGCGGCGATCCGGCTGATCACCGCGGGACTGATGCCGGCGCCGATCCGCGAGCAGTACGGCTGGAAGTGGAACCGGGCGCGCGCGCTGCGGTTCCGGCTGCTGATGGGGGCGCTGTCGGTGGTGTACCCGCGGCTGCCGGTGCGCGTCCGGACGCTGCCCCGCGAGTACTACCTCCGCACGACGCGGAAGATGCTGGCGAAGGCCACGTCCGGGCGCCGTCCCGCGATCCGCATCCCGTCCAGCTGACATTCCGTCCGCCCAGGAACTCCGTGCATGGGAACGGCCGCGTGACCCACAGGTAGGTCACGCGGCCGCTCTCCCATGCCGGAGCCGTCCCCAGTACCCGGCCCGGCCTGGGAACGGCCCCGCACACCGGGGCCGCCGCCCGCCCGCCCGCTCCCCCCAGAGCATGGACGGGACGGCGCTCCCCGGTGAGCCCTAGGCCGACGCGCTTGCGATGATCTTGTCGGCGGACTTCTTCGCCTGGTCGATCGGGATCGCGAAGCCGACGCCGATGTTGCCCGAGCTGCTGCCGGACGTGGCGATCGCGGTGTTGATCCCGATCACCTGGCCGGCGCTGTTCACCAGCGCGCCGCCCGAGTTGCCGGGGTTGATCGCCGCGTCGGTCTGGATCGCGTTCTCGATGACGGCCTGCTGCTGCTGGGACAGCCGTCCCTGCAGGCCGGGCGGCAGGTCCTGCTGGCCGCCGCCGGAGTCGCCCTCCTGGACCTGGCGTCCGAGCGCGCTGACGATGCCGGACGTCACCGACCCGCTCAGCCCCAGCGGGTTCCCGACCGCGAGGACCGAGTCGCCGACCGCTAGCTTGCTGCTGTCGCCGAGCGTCGCCGGCTTCAGCCCCGACACGCCCTGCGCCTTGATGACCGCGATGTCGTTCGCGGTGTCGGCGCCGAGCAGCGTGGCGTTCGCCGTCTTGCCGTTGCTGAACTTCACCGAGAGCTGCCCGCCGTCCGAGACGACGTGCGCGTTCGTCATGATGACGCCGTCCGAGCGCAGGATCACGCCCGACCCCTCGCTCTCGCTCATCTGCGACCGGCTCGTGATCGACACGACGCTCGGCTGCACGGCGGCCGCGACCTGTGCGGTCGTGCTCGCCTTGCTGGACGCGCCGGACACCGCGACCGGGCTGGAGTAGACGGTGCCGTGGTCGGTGAACGCCACCGCCATGGCCGCGCCCGCACCGCCCGCGCCGACCGCCAGCGCGGCTCCCGCGACCAGCGCCGCGATCTTCTGCCGGGCCGTCCACATCGGGCCCCGGCGGAACGGCTCGTTCGCCTCGGACGGGGGCACGCCCCAGTGCGGCGGCCCTGCCACACCCGCACCGCCGCCTGCGCCTGCGCTCGCGGGTCCACCCGCGCCGGTGCCTGCGGCGGGCATCGCGGCCCAGCCTCCGGGCTCCTGCCACGAACCGAGCGGCTGCTGCCCGTGCGTCTCCCCCTGCGGCTGCGTGTGCGGCTGCGTTTGCGGCTGGGCGGGTGGCTGCGTATGCGGCTGTCCGGGCGGAGTGAAATCGGGCCGCTCGGGTCCTCCGGGGTGTCCCGCTGCCGCGGGCTGCTCGGGTGCCGCGTGCCGCTCGGATCCCGCGACGTGCCGATCCCAACCGTGCTGCTGTGGCTCCTCGGGCCTGCCGGCGTCCATGTGAACTCCCTCGTCTTGCCGTCGCATACGAATCTGCGCCGAGGGTCTGGAACCCACCTGGATCCGACCTGAAAGTGTGCTGGATAAGGCCGGCGTCAAAAAAGCCGCGGCCGAGAGGGCGTGCGGCGTGTCGCCCTCTCGGCCGCGGTGGCGAGGAGGAGTGGCCAGGGCGCGGGGATCCGGTCCCTGTCCGGACCGGGGCGCGCCCTGTGCCGTCTACTCAAGCGCACGTACCTGAACGTTCCCTGAATCCAGCCCCCGCTCTTCCCGAGGATCCCGCGCGGCCTCCGGGCCGCGCGGGATCGCGGCGGCGACGCCCAGCGCGACCACCGCGACGGCGGCGAGTACCGCGAACGCCCCCGTGTAGCCCGATTCCGGCGGGAGCTTCGCGGCGGGCGAGGTGCGCGCGGCGAGGATCGCGGTGACGGCCTGCGCGCCGATCGCGGCCCCGACCGTCCGCACGATCGTGTTGACGCCCGTCGCGACCCCCGTCTGCCCCGGCGGGGCGTTCTCGACGACGAGGTTGCCGATCGCCGCGAAAGCCAGCCCGTAGCCGACCCCGATGACCGCGCACGCGGCGTACACCTCCCACAGCGCGCCGTGCGCCCAGGCCAGCAGGGCGAACGCGGCGACCGCGCACACCGTCCCGGCCTGGAACGGGACGCGGGACCCGGCGCGGCGGGCGATCCGGGGCGCCGCCGGGCCGGCGAGCAGCATCAGCGCCGCCATCGGCACTATCAGCAGCCCCGCCGCGGACGCGGACAGCCCGAACCCGTACCCGGACGCCCGCGGTGCCTGGACGAACTGCGGGATCAGCGTGATCGACCCGAACATCGCCACGCACACGACCAGGGTGGCCAGCGTGGTGGTGACCGGACCGCGCCCGCGCAGCAGCCGCAGGTCGACCAGCGGCGCGCGGACGCGCAGCTCCGCCGCGACGAAGGCGGCCAGCGCCACGGCCGCACCCGCGAACAGCCCGACGATCCGTGCCGACCCCCAGCCCCACGCGCGCCCCTGGCTGATCGCCAGCAGCAGGCAGACCAGCATCGCCGACAGCAGGACCGCTCCGACCGGGTCGATCCGCCCGGAACCGCCGCCCGGACGCGTCGCCGGCAGCCGGGTCGCCAGGGCGAGCGCGCCGGCGGCGAGGACCAGCGTCGCCCAGAACAGCCAGGGCGTCCCGGCCGCGTCCACGAGCGGTCCGGCGACCACCATGCCCGCCGACCCGCCGATCCCGAACACGGCGCTGACCAGCGCGACCACCCCCTTCAGCCGGTGCGGGGGCAGCGCCGAGCGAGCGATCCCGAGCGCCAGCGGGAACGCCCCTGCCCCCGTCCCCTGGACGGCGCGGCCCGCCACCAGCCACCCGAACGAGTGCGCGGACGCGGCGAGGCCGGCGGCGACCGTCCCGGCGGTGAACAGCAGCAGGCACGCCACCAGGACCCGGCGGTGCCCGTACAGGTCGCCGAGCCGTCCCGCGATCGGCGTGACGACCGCCCCGGCCAACATGAACGCCGTCAGCGTCCAGGTGACCTGCGCGGCGGGGACGTCCAGCTCGTCCCGCAGCACGGGGAGCGCCGCGATGACGATCGTCTGCGCGAGGCTCGCGGGGAACGCCGCGGCGAGCAGCGCCGCGACCATCCCGCTCCGTTCCGGTCTGTTCCGTTCCGGCCCGTCCTGCTCCGGTCCTCCGGGCATCGCGTCCGCCTTCCCGCATCGAAGTTAGGTAAGGCGAACCTAAATCTTGCGGACAGCAGTCCGCAAGATGGTCGGCTACGGTTCTTCGCATGTCCGCGACCGGCCCCGACGAGCCGCCCGCCGTGCCGCCCGCCGTGCCGCCCGCCGTGCCGCCCGACGAGCCGCCTGCCGAGCCGCCGGCGCGTGAGCGGCGCCCCTGGGGCAGCATCAGCCGCGCGCAGATCGTCGCCGCCGCCCTCGAGATCACCCGCCGGGACGGCCTCGACGCCCTCACCATCCGCGCCCTCGCCGCCGACCTCGGCGTCTCCCGCATGGCCCTCTACCGGCACGTCTCCGGCAAGGACGAACTCGTCGCGCTCGTCATGGACGCGATCGCGGCGCACGACGTCGTCCCGCCCGACCTCGGTACCGGCCCCTGGCCGGACCGCCTCCGCCGCATCGCCGGCGGCATGCGCCGCGAGCTCGGCGCCTACCCCGGCACCATCGACGCCCTCGTCACCCGCGGGAACCACGGCCCCGGCGCCCTCCGGCTCGTCGAGACGATCCTCGCGACCCTCGCCGACGCCGGCCTCGACGAGCGCGCCGCCGTCCGCTACTACCTCGTCTTCATCGACCTCGTCCTCGGCCGCATGCACCGCGAGGCCCATGGCGACCCCATCGACCGGCACCGCAACGCCAGCCTCGGCGCGCGCGCGGAGGACCGCGAAGGACTGCCCCGGCTGAGCGCCGCCGCACCCCACCTCCGCGAGATCACCACCGCCGAGGTGTTCGCCACCGAGCTCGACATGCTGATCCGCGCCGTCGAGGCGGAGGCCCGGGACCGCGGGTGAGGGAATGCTCGGCTCACCTTCAGGGGACATTCAGGTTCAGGTGGGAACCTCGAAGGCGACCGTGGAGGGAGAGCGTGTCAGTGGTTGAACGGACGGCGAACGCGAACGCGACCGCAGGCGTGCGGGCGCCCGAGGCGACGCTGCTCGTCGTCGAGGACGAGCCGAACATCCTGGAGCTGCTGGCCGGCAGCCTGCGCTTCACCGGCTTCGAGGTGCTCACCGCGACCAACGGCGCCGACGCCGTCCAGTCCGCGCGCCGGCACCGCCCCGACCTGATCGTCCTCGACGTGATGCTGCCCGACATCGACGGGTTCGACGTCGCGCGGCGGCTGCGGTCCGGCGGCGACCACACGCCCGTGCTGTTCCTCACCGCGCGCGACGCGGTCCAGGACCGCATCAAGGGCCTGACGATCGGCGGCGACGACTACGTCACCAAGCCGTTCAGCCTCGAGGAGGTCATCGCCCGCATCCGCGCCGTGCTGCGCCGCTTCCGCGGCGGCGTCGCCGAACCCCCGCCCCGGATGGTGTTCGCCGACGTCGAGCTGGACGAGGACAGCCACGAGGTCTGGCGCGGCGGCAAGGCCGTCCAGCTCTCGCCGACCGAGTTCAAGCTGCTCCGCTACTTCATGGCGAACGCCGGGCGCGTCCTGTCCAAGGCGCAGATCCTCGACCACGTGTGGAACTACGACTTCCGCGGCGACGCGGGCATCGTCGAGTCCTACGTGTCCGCGCTGCGCCGCAAGGTCGACAACGCCGAGCCGCGCCTCATCCACACGCTGCGGGGCGTCGGCTACGTCCTGCGAGAGCCCCCGGCCTGATGGAACCCCGCGTCCCCGGCCCCACCACGCCCCTCCCGTTTGGCCCCGCCGCCGGCGCACGGCCCGCGATGCCGGACGACCACGGCCGGGCTGCGGGCAACGCGCGACCGGCGGGCTCGCCTCATGACCGGCCGGTCGCCGCTGAGGCGTCCGGCAGCGGGCCGGCCGGCGGCGCGCGCTCCGCGGGCTCGGCGTCCGACGGCCGGCCGGCTGCGGGGGCAGCGGGCGGCGAACGCGCGGCGGGTGGCGAACGCGCGGCGGGCGGTGAAGGCGCGGCGGGCGGTGAAGGCGCGGCGGGCGGCGCGCGCCCTGCGACGCCGCGCGATCAGCCTGTCGCGGGGGAGACGCCTGCTGGTACGGCGAACGGCGCGCACTCCGCAGGGCGAGCACCTGGTGATCGGCGGTTCGAGACGTCCGGCGGCGAGCCCGCCGGGGGCCGGGAACCGGCGGGCGGCATGATCGGCGCGCACCCGTCGTACGGCGCGTACGGCGCGTACGCCGCGGGCGGGGCCGGAGGAGACGGGACGCGGCGGTCGCGGTGGCCCTCCTGGATACGGGGGCTGTGGGCGCGGTCGCCGCTGCAGATGAAGCTGATCGCCGGCATGCTCGTCCTGGTCACCCTCGGGATGACGGTGATGAGCGCGGCCGGCGCGTCCGTGCTGCGGCAGTACCTCGTCGGGCGCGCCGACGACCAGCTGCGCTCCTCCGTCGGGCACGTGATGATCCAGGCGACCGAGCAGGTGCAGGGCCACTACAACCTCAACGTCCGGGTGCCCAGCGAGATGTACGCGCAGGTCCGCGACGCCAACGGCCGCCTCCTCGGGCAGAACCTCGCGGTGGGCGAGCGGGGCTACCCCAAGTTCCCCGCCGACTACGCCGCCCGGATCGACCGGCCGTTCACCGTGTCCGGGACGGGCGGATCGAGCGCGAAATGGCGGGTGCTCGCCGAGCCGATCCCCGGCACCGGAGCCACCGTCCTGATCGCGGTCAGCATGGCGGAGATCCAGCGGACCGTGAACCGGCTCATCGCCATCGACGTGATCGTCGGGCTCCTGGTGCTCGCGGTGCTGGTCGTCCTCGGGGTGTGGGTGGTGCGCGCCAGCCTCCGGCCGCTCGCCGAGGTGGAGGAGACCGCCGGCGCGATCGCGGCCGGCGACCTGTCCCGGCGCGTCCCGGAGGCCGACCCGCGCACCGAAATGGGACGTCTCGGACGGTCCCTGAACGCGATGCTCGCGCAGATCGAGGCCGCGTTCGGCGCGCGCGCGGAGTCGGAGGCGGCGGCGCGGCGCTCGGAGGAGACCGCCCGCCAATCCGAGGAGCGGATGCGCCGCTTCGTCGCCGACGCCAGCCACGAGCTGCGCACCCCGCTGACCGCGATCCGCGGTTTCGCCGAGTTCTACCGGCAGGGCGCCGCCCGCACCCCCGAGGAGATCGGCCGGATGATCGGCCGCATCGAGGAGACCGCCGGGCGGATGGGCCTGCTCGTCGAGGACCTGCTGCTGCTCGCCCGGCTCGACCGGCAGCGGCCCATCGAGCGGCGCCCCGTCGACCTGCTCGCCGTCGCCGCCGACTCGGTGCAGGAGGCCCGGGTCGTCGCGCCGGACCGTCCGATCGAGCTGACGGTCGAGGGCGGCCTGGCCTACCAGGTGCGCGGGGACGAACCGCGCCTGCGGCAGGTCCTCGGGAACCTGCTGACGAACGCGGTCGCGCACACGCCGCCGGGCACGCCGGTGGAGGTGCGCCTGCTGCCGGGCACCCTGCGCGGTGCGCCGGCGGCCGCGCTGGAGGTGGCCGACGAGGGCCCCGGTCTATCGCCTGACCAGGCGGAACGCGTCTTCGAGCGGTTCTACCGGGCCGACGCGTCCCGCTCGCGCGAGGACGGCCGTACCGGGACGGGCCTCGGCCTCGCCATCGTCGCCGCGCTCGTCGCCGCGCACGAGGGGTCGGTCGAGGTCGACTCGACCCCGGGCGAGGGCGCGACCTTCCGCGTGCTCCTCCCGCTGGACGCCGACTGAGCCGGGTTATCCACAGAACGACGTTCTAGTTCTGTGTCGCGGCCCGGTGCCGGAGCATGGCCTCATCGGCTCGGACGAGAGGTCAGGAGGCAGCCATGCCGAAGGCACCCGGCATCCCCCGCATCGGGGCGCGCGTTCGCACTGACGCCGTCTCGCTCAGGGACGCTGAAGATCCCGAATCGCCCGCATGGCCTCGCGCCGCACATCGCCGGACAGCACGTCGATATAGACCTCGCCGTCGAGATGACCGCATTCATGCTGCAGGCAGCGCGCGAAGTACCCCGTGCCCTCCACACGGACCGGCCGGCCCTTCGCGTCCACGCCCTCCACGACCGCATGCGCGTGGCGCGGCGTCTCGAACCGCATGCCCGGCAGCGACAGGCACCCCTCGGACTCGACCAGCAGCTCACCGTCCGCGGCCACGAGAACCGGATTGACGACGTGGCCGACGTGCCGGCGCCCCCGGTCGTCCTCGCAGTCGTACACGAACAGCCGCAGACCGGAGCCGACCTGGTTCGCGGCCACGCCCGCGCCGTCCGCCTCGTACATCGTGACGAACATGTCGTCGACCAGCTTCTCCAGGGCCGTGTCGAACGTCCGTACGGGGTCGCACGCGGTGCGCAGCACCGGGTCTCCGAGCAGCCGGATCGGGCGGGCGGTTCCGTTGCGCGTCGTGGTCCTCTTGCTCACCCGGAAGATCCTATGCCGCGATTTCCGCTCCCCTTGAACGGCCGCGGACGCGAACGGTGCGCCCGGCAAGGGCCGGACGCACCGTTCGCGGGGCTGTGACGTCTCCGCCGGGGCTGGGGATCAGCTCGGGTCGGCGGGCCCGCGCGGGGCCGGGGGAACGATCGGGGCGTGGCCGCCGGACGGGCCGCCGTCGGTGTCCTCCACCGGCCGCGGCGCCTTCGCCGGCGGCGGGACCTGCGGGCCGGTGCCGGTCACCGGGGCGTCCGGCTCCGGCTTCTTGATCACCGGCGCCGGCGCGGTGACCGGCTTGGCCGGAACCGGCTTGGGGCCGGTCGCGGTGGACGGGCCGGGCTGCGCGGCGACGGGCTGGGCGGGCGCCGGCTGCTTGCGCGGCGGCGACTGCCGGACGGCGTCCTCGACCATCTTCTCCAGCGGGCCCGCCTCGTTCTCGGCGGTCAGCAGCCGGTGCAGCGTCTCGCTGATCTCGGTGAGCCGCTGCAGCGCCTGCGTGTGGTTCTTGGTCAGCGACGTGAGCCGCTGGGTGGCGCCCTCGTTGATCACGCTGGCGCGGCGCTCGGACGCGGTGAGGGTGCGCTCGGCCTCCAGCCGCGCGCTCGTCACCGTCTGCTCCGCCTCCTGCTTGGCGGCCGACAGCACGCTGTCGGACTCCTTCTTGGCGGCGGCCAGCATGTGGTCGGCCTTCTCCTGCGCCTGGGAGAGGTTCTTGTCGGCGTGCGCGCGGGCCTCGTCGATGATGCGCTTGGACTCCTGCTCGGCGTCCTTGCGGATCTCGGCGCCCTTGGCCTCGGCCTCGGCGACCTTGTCCTGCGCCTCGTCCTCGGCGAGGTTGATGATCTGGCGCAACCGGTCGCTCAGGTCGTCACCGGTGGGCTTGCGGGCCTCGCGCACCTCCGCCATCTCCCGGCGGACGCGCTCGGCGTCGTCCTGGGCGCGCGCGAGCCGGGCCTCGAGCTCACGGTGCTTTTGCTGGGCGCGGGCGATGTAGTCGTCGACCTGGCGGCGGTTGTAGCCGCGCATGACGATCTCGAAGGACTCGTCTTGAAGGAGGTTCGGCAGGATTTCGGCTTCGTTGCTCATGATGCCTTGGGGGGTCGTTGGCGGGGGTATCACCCCGTCAGGGTCGGTTTGCGAATCCTCACCCGCCGGTCAGCGGGCCCACAGCAGAAACGTCAGCATCGACTCTCGTGCGCTCCGCCCCGCTCGCGCAACCGGAACGCCCTTCTCGCTGCCGTTTCTTCATCTCTCTGGAGCCGACAAACTACCGAATATCCCGAAAAAACACCCCCACCAGCACCCCCGTGTCGCCCAACACCCCCCGAACCCCCACCAGCTCCCCGTCCGCCCGCAACATCTGAGACCCCGCCACCACACCGCACGGCCGGCCCCTGCTGCACGATGTCGCGCCGCGCCACAACCGCCACCATGCTCTGCCGCACTGGACCATTCCCGTCGGCCCCGCAGTGCCCACCAGCCGCGCCCTACCCGCCGCACCGCGCCGTCCCGCACCGCCGGGTCGTGCCACGCCGGTCGGTGCCGGCTCGCGCGCGCCGCGCCACGGCCGCCACCATGCTCTGCCGCACTGGACCGTGCCAGCCGACTCCGCGGTGCCCACCAGCCGCGCCCTACCCGCCGCGCCGCGCCGCCCTGCACCGCGCCGCCGGGTCGTGCTAGGCCGGTCGGTGCCGACTCGCGCCGCGCCGCACCGGGTGGCGCCACGTGGCGCCACGCAGTGCCGCTCCGCCCCCATGCCGCAACACCCCACACCCGCCGCGCACCCTGCCGTGCTGCACCCGCGCTGCGTTGTGCTGCACCGCGCTGCGTTGTGCTGCACCGCGCTGCACCGCGCTGCACCGCGCTGCACCGCGCTGCGTCGTGCTGCACCGCGCTGCGTCGTGCTGCACCGCGCTGCGTCGTGCTGCGCCCCGCCGGATCGTGCCGTTTCGGGCTGTGTCCTGCCGGGCCATGCTGGCTCGTGCTGCGCCGCCGGGTGGCGTCGTGCTGCGCCGCGCCATGCCGCAACGCCCTGCAGCGCCTGCACGCTGCCGCGCCGGGTCGTGCCGTCCGGGTCGTGCCACGCCGCACCGTGCTGGCTCGTGCTGCGCCGCGCCAGGTGGCGCCGCGTAGGGCCGCGCAGTGCCGCAACGCCCCGCACCTGCCGCGCTGGCTCGTGCCGGGTCGTGCTGCGCCACGCCGTGCTAGGCCGTGCCGCGCTGTGCCGTGCCGTGCTAGGCCGTGCCGTGCCGAGTTGTGCCGTGCCGCGCTGTGCGCTGTGCCGGGCTGTGCCGCTCCATGTCGGGCTGCGTCTTGCCGTGGTGCCGCCGTGTCCGCCTCGCCGGGCTGTCGTCGTGCGGCGCCGTGTCGCACTGGTCCGTGCATGTTCGGTCCGTGCCATGCCCATCCAGCGGTGCCCGCCTCTCGCCGCGTTCAGCGTGCCGTGCTGGTCGTGCCCCGGGGCCAGGCCCGTCCCGCGGTGCCCGCCTCTCGTCGCGCTGTGCTGTCGCTGTGCTCGCCTTGCCATGCCCCCGGTGGGCGTCTGCCGCGGTGCCCGGCCGTCGCCGTGCCGCATTGGGCCGAGCCGGTCCGTGCCGTGCCCCGCCCGTTTGCGGTGCCCGCCGTGGCCGTCTGCGGTGGGCGCTGTGGTGGGGCGCGTCGTTGTTGTGCTTGCCTCTGTGGCGCTCGCCTTGACGGGTTGTGTTGTGCGCGTTGGGGCGGAGGGGCGCGGGCTTGCGCGGGCGGGTGAGGGCGGGGTGGGGCGGGGGTTTGGGCACGGCTTAGCATCGGGCGCATGAGCTATGTGGGGTCGCTGGGCGAAGAAGAGCCGAAGATCCACGCCGAGGCGTGGGTGGCGCCCGGAGCGGTGGTCGTCGGACGCGTGACGCTCGGCCGGGCGTCCAGCGTCTGGTACGGCTCGGTGCTGCGCGGCGACGACGAGGAGATCATCGTCGGCGACGAGTGCAACATCCAGGACCTCAGCTGCCTGCACGCCGACCCGGGGATGCCCGCCGTCCTGGAGGACCGGGTCAGCCTCGGGCACAAGGCCATGGTGCACGGCGCGCACGTCGAGACCGGTTCACTGATCGGCATCGGCGCCATCGTGCTGAACGGCGCCCGGATCGGGGCGGGGACGCTCATCGCGGCCGGCGCCCTGGTGCCGCCCGGCAAGCAGATCCCGTCGGGCGTCCTGGTCGCGGGCACGCCCGGCAAGATCGTCCGCGAGCTCAACGACGGCGACCGCCTCGTCCTCGCGCACACCCCCGAGGTCTACATGCAGAAGGCCAAGCGCCACAGCCAGGCCACCTGGCGCTAACCTCCCGCACCGGCCGACCCGGCAGCGCACCCCCGGTTGGGCGCCTCGGTGGCAGGCCGCCTGGCGGTATGCGTTCTGGTGGCTCGCCCCGCACCGCGTGTGGGCTCGTTCTGGCGGTATGCGTTCGCCGGGGGCGTGCTTTGGGTGGTGCGCGCGTTTCGGTGGGGTGTGTGTTGGTGGCTTGCTGTTGACGGCGTTGCCTCGGCGGCTTGGGCGTTGGTCGATTGGTGCCATGCCGCTTCGGGGGCACGCCATCCCGGTGGTGGGTGCTTTGGTGGGGGCAGTGGGGGTGGGGTTTGGTGGGGGTTGACCTGGGGGGACTTCGGGCGGGGGCGTTCGGGGGAGTTCTGGGGCGTTCGGGCTGACTACCATGACCCACGTGGTGTGGGGACCGGGCTATGGCAGTGCTCCGCCGCCCAGCCCCCGGATGGGGCAGGATCCGTTCGCGGAGGCCGAGCGCGACACGAGGGCGATGGTGGCCGCCCAATGGTGGCCGTCGGCGCCTCCTCAGCAGCGCCATCACGCCATCGCCGGACGCATGCTCGTCCTGCCCGACGGGACGTGGTGGCTGTTCGGGGCGTGGGCCCGGTGGTACCGGCTGCACCCGTCGGACGGGCAGTGGTACCTGTGCCCGCCGCCGCGGACGCCCGCCGTGCGGATGGCGGCGCGGCCCGCGCAGCAGGGCGGGATGCAGGTCCCGCAGCTGCCGCCGCACGTGATCCCGGCCGGGCCCGACTTCTCGTACGATCCGCCGGCGTCGCTGCCGTTCGTCGGGCACGGGTTCGCGAGCGAGCTGACGTCGCGGGTCCGCGCGACCGTCGAGTCGGCGGCGGCGCTGTCCGCGCCGGAGTACCCGCACTGGTGGTCGCAGTTCACGCAGGAGACGCCGTCCACCGTGGCGGTCGCGTGGGGCGTGATGATGTGGTGCGCGGCCGCGCCGGTGTTCGACGCCCGGCTGGACGCGCAGATGCTGGACCTGTGGAAGCCGTACCGGGCCCGGCCGCTGCCGGACGTGGACGGCCCGCGCTGGATGACCCCGCCCGCGCTGGAGACGCTGGTCGGGCTGTACTCCGAGCGGCTGCGCGCCAGCCGCGTGGACGCGGCGGTCGTCGTCCTGCGGACGATGTGGGCGGTCGCGAGCGCGCTGCGCGACGACGTCCGGTTCCAGATCCGGGCGGACGCGCTGCTGGCCATCCTCGGGACGACGCTGAGCAACCCGACGGTCGACTACGGGGCGCTCCCGTACGGGGACCAGGCGATCGTCCAGCAGTGGCTGACCCGGTGCCCGCCGCATCTGGTGCCGGCGCTGCGGAACGAGAGCTCGCCGGGCGACAACTTCCGGCACGCGTTCTACACGCTGAGCGAGGCCATCGCCGACCTGCCGGGCGACCCGGCGGACCCGGCGTACACCGAGCCGCGGATGGTCGCCGCCGCGCTGCTGGCCGCCGACCTGGACGTGGTCCGCAAGGACGTGGCGGGCTCGATCGTCCCGTGGCTGGACCCGGAGATCCGGTACACGGTGCAGGCGGTCGCGGAGCAGAAGGGGCATCCGCTGCGCCGGCTGTGGCCGGTCGACATGCGGCTGCCGGACCCGCTGCGTGCGGCGGGCTCCGGGGAGGGCGCGGAGACGCTGCTCGCCGCGATGTACGAGCTGGACCTCGCGTGGTGCCGGCTCGGCGGGATGCCCGCGCGCCCCCGCGGCTTCCCGGTGCCGACCGCGATCATCGCGGGGATCATCGGGCGCGGCCGTGCGCGCGCGACGGCGGCCGCGCAGACGCAGACGCCGCCGCCGAGCCCGTCGCCGTCGCCGCCGTTCGGCATGCAGAGCCAGCCGGGCGTGGCGCCGGGCGCTCCGCCGCAGCCCGCGGAGCCGCAGGGGCCCGCGCAGCCGTTCGTCCAGCCGCCGGCGCAGCCGGGCTGGGAGAACGCGCCCGGGCCGGCCGCGGCGGGGTTCGCTTCGCCGGACCCGGCGATGGGCGGGTTCTCGCCCGCCGAAGAGGACGCCGGCGGGAGCGCGGCGCCGCCGTACACCGAACTCGGTTTCCAGCAGTCCCCGCCCAAGCCCGTCCCGAACGATCAGGGGCCGGCCGCGTTCGGGATGCCGGGCGCGCCGCCGTCTGGGCAGCCTGCTTCCGGATATCCGGAGCAGCCTCCGCACGCGGGCGGGGCGCCGTATCCCGGGCAGGCGCCCTTCGCCGATCAGGAGTCCAGGTCGCCCGACCGCGGGCAGGGGGTCGCTGAGCAGCAGCTCGGCGGGTTCTCTCCGGATGAGGACAAGCAGGACGAGCCGATCGTGCCGCCGTACACGCAGCTCGGCTATCAGCGGCCCGGTGCCGGGCCTCCCGCGCAAGGGCTGCCTCCGGGGGCCGGGGTGCCTCCGTCCGTGCAGAGCCCGCAGGGGCCCCCGGCGGAGCAGCCGAGTGCGTTCGATCCTTATGCGACGCGGGCCGAGGACGAGGGGGCGCCGCCGCGTCCGCCCGCCGGGGTGTACGAGACGCGCGTCGAAGGCGGGGGAGCGGCGCCGCCCCCGCAGAACGCGCAGCAGCCGCCCGGGACGCGGATCATGGGCCCCGGGGACCTGGAGGACGGCCCCGCGCAGGCTCCGCCGCCCGGCCCAGGGACGCGGATCATGTCCGAGACCATGGTCGGCGACTTCGACTTCCTGGACGACACGCCGTCGCCGGAGCGGCCCGTCCACGAGATCCCGCCGCCGCAGGACCTCGGCCGGCGCCGGACGCTCGAGCGGTTCGGGATCGGGTTCGTGTCCGGCGAGCAGGACGCGGGCGCGCTGCTGGACGAGCTGCGCGCGCAGGTCGAGGAGTGGAACGCCCCGGCCGGAGAGGGCGCCGAGGCGACCCGGGTGGACGGCCGTCCGGGGTCGGCGCCGGCGGGCGTGCCGGGGGTGCTGCTGGTCGGCGGCCCGCACACCGGACAGCGCAGGCTGGCGCGGCTGATCGCGCTGACGCTGGCGGACGCGGGCCTCGGCGACGGGGCGATCCGCGCGCACGACGCCGACGACGTCCGGGACGCGCCGGTGGACGCGGTGGAGCGGATCCTGCGGCAGCCGGGCCCGGCGATCCTGTTCGAGCGGCTGGACGTGGCGATCGGCGCCGCGCAGGACCCGGTGGCGGTCACCGGCGCGGTGCGGCGGGCGCGCCGCGACCCGGTGAACACGACGCCGCTGATCGCGACGTGCGAGCCGCGCGCGTACAAGCGGCTGCTGCGGGAGCATCCGAAGCTGGTGCAGGCGTTCCGGGTGTACCGGCTGCCCGACTTCGGCGGCCTGGACGACCGGATGACGCTGCTGCACCTGCTGGCGGACGAGCGGCGCGTCACGATCGGGGCGTCGGCGCTGGAGGTCGCGAAGGAGGACCTCGAACGGCTCCGCGGCCCGGGCGACCTGGTGAACGCGCGGCTCGTCGAGGCGTACCTGGACCAGGCGAGCCAGCGGAACATGGCGCGGGCGGGCGCGTCGCACGACCGGCTCGTCCTGACGCCGGACGACCTGCACGGCGTCGCGGAGGGCATCGAGCCGGCGCTGCGGCCGCCCGGCGACATCGACGGCTACCTGCGCCAGCTCGACGGGCTGACCGGGCTGGACGACGTCAAGGCGGTCGTCCGGGAGCTGGCGGACGAGGCGGAGCAGGCGGCGGACCGGGTCCGCTACGGCGTGGCGGACCGCGACCACCACCATCTGGTGTTCACGGGGCCGCCGGGGACGGGCAAGACGACGGTCGCGGGGCTCGTCGGCGGGATCTACGCCGCGCTCGGGCTGCTGGAGTCGGGGCATGTGGTGGCGTGCCGTCCGGTGCATCTGGCGGGCCGCGACCAGCCGGACACCGAGAGCCGGGTCGCCGGCATGATCGAGCAGGCGCTCGGCGGCGTGCTGCTGATCCAGGAGGCCTACCTGCTGGACCGCAGCCCGGCGGTGGTGAGCGAGCTGCTGCGCGGCATGCGCGAGCGCGGCGGGCGGTTCGTGGTGGTCTGCTCCAGCCCGGCGGCGGAGATGGAGGGGTTCCTCGCGGGCAACCCCGCGTTCCGGGCCGAGTTCGGGCGGATCGTGGAGTTCCACGGGATCAGCGACCGGGAGATGGTCCGGCTGTTCCAGAAGTACGCCGAGCGCGACCTGTACATGCTGGACGAGGAGCTGCGCGTCGAGCTGCTCACCCGCTTCGAGCGGCTGCGGCAGGACCCGGCGTTCGCCTACGCCAGGACCGTCCGGGCGCTGTTCGAGCAGACGGTCGCGCGGCAGGCGGCGCGCCTCGCGGGCGCGGACGTCAACGCGGCGACGGTGGCCCGGCTCACCGCCCGCGACCTGCCGGAGACGGCGCTGGAGCAGATGCTGGGCGACTTCCACCGCGGCGGCTGACGGCGTCCGACAGGAACCCTTGACGGCCTTCCCCGGGGACCCCTCCCGCGTGATCGGGCGCATCATGCCCGCCTGACCCGGGAAGACCACGGGTGCGGGTGGCCCTCGAATGGCCCTCTTGGGTCATGTGCCCGTCGGGGCGGGACGCGTAGCCTCGACTTGGGTGTGGGGAACGAACGGAGGTGGACGCGGTGCGCCAGCAGAACCTCGATCTGCGCGTCCACGACCGCGTTGCGTTGGACGAGATCGAACTCTATGCCGAGATGCTCAGTGCGGTGGCGGCGGCGGAGCGGCCGCTCACCATCGCGGAAATCGACATGGTGCTCGGGGTGCGTTCCGGCGAGGCCGGTCGTCGCGAGCTGACGCCGCAGGATTAGCCGAGGCCCGATCCGCCCGGGGACGTCCGCGACGGGCGTCCCCGGTCCCGTTCCAGCGGCGCCGGTCCCGGTCCGGCGATCCCCGGTCACGTTCCGGCGGCCCCTGGGTCACGTTCCGGCGGCCACGGGCGCGTTCCGGCGGTCGGCTATGCGGGTGCCGCGGGGCCCGAAACGGGCCGGTCAGCCGGCGACGTCGTAACCGGCCTCGTCGATCGCCGCGCGCAGCGCCGCGTCGTCCAGTCCATCGCCACGGACGGTGACGAGCTTGGTGTCCACGTCCACCGCCACCTCGCTCACCCCCGGCACCCGCCGGACCTCCCCGCTGATCGCGGTCACGCAGTGCCCGCAGCTGATCGCCGGGACGCTGTAACGAATCTCACTCACGCTCGTCGTCACTCTCCGTGCGGCCGATGTTCCGGCCCCGAGCCTATGCGCGGCGCCGCCGATCGGCCTAACCGCAGGGGTATGTACCTGGTGATCTAGGGCAATCTTGTAGGTGAGAGGATGGGGGACACCGGCCGAAGCTGGGGCAAAGGTTCTTTTTACGGCCGGTAGCGCCTACGATCCTCTGCGGACTGTTCCGGCACTTCAGGAGAACGACGTGCGCTTGCGTCTCACGCCGCGTGAGGACAGCTTCTACGACATGTTCGCCGACTCGGCGAACAACCTGGTCACCGGCGCCAGGCTGCTCGTGGAGCTCATCAGCGACGGCGCCGACCGGGCAGCGATCGCGGAGAAGATGCGCGCCTGCGAACACGCGGGCGACGAATGCACTCACGCGATCATGCGACGGCTGAACGAAACGTTCATCACCCCGTTCGACCGCGAGGACATCTACCGGCTGGCCTCCACCATCGACGACGTGATGGACGAGATGGAGGAGGCAGCCGACCTCGTCGTCCTCTACAAGATCGACGAGTTCCCGAAGGGCATCGTGCACATGGTGGAGGTGCTGGAGCGGGCCGCCGAGCTCACCGCGGAGGCCATGCCCCGGCTGCGCTCCATGAAGGAGCTCAGCGAGTACTGGATCGAGATCAACCGGCTCGAGAACCAGGGCGACCAGGTGTACCGCAAGCTGCTCGCGCAGCTGTTCAGCGGCGAGTACGACACCCTGGACGTGCTGAAGCTCAAGCAGGTCATCGACTGCCTCGAAGAGGCCGCGGACGCGTTCGAGCACGTAGCGAACACGGTCGAGACCATCGCGGTCAAGGAATCATGAGCGCAGGCGAGGACCCGGGCTCGACGCTCGTCCGGGACCCCTCGGCGGACGCCGCTCCCACCATCGGCGAGCAGGCGACGCGCCGGGTGAGCGGGCGGGCCTGGCTGCTGCTGCTCGCCGGGATCGTCCTGGTGATGATCGCGGGCGCGCTCGGGCTGCGGTCCGACGCGCAGATGGCCGTACTCGTGCTGGTCGTCGTGGTGTCGCTGGTGTTCGACTACACCAACGGCTTCCACGACGCCGCCAACGCCATCGCGACCGCGGTGTCCACGCGGGCGCTGACGCCGCGGGTGGCGCTCGGCATGGCCGCGGTGATGAACATGCTGGGCGCGCTGCTCGGCGTCGAGGTCGCCAAGACGATCAGCGAGGTCATCACCCCGCCGACCGGGCTGCACGGCCTCACCGTCATCGCCGCCGGCGTGCTCGGCGCGATCACCTGGAACCTGATCACCTGGTACTTCGGGCTGCCGTCGTCGTCCTCGCACGCGCTGATCGGCGGCGTCGTGGGCGCGGGGCTGGCCTCGTCGTCCTACGTGAACTGGCACAGCGTGGTCGACAAGGTCGTCGTGCCGATGGTGGTGTCGCCGGTCGTCGGGTTCGTCGCCGCCTACCTGGTGATGGTGGCGATCCTGTGGATCTTCCGGCGGGCGCAGCCGAGCCGGGTGGTGCGCCGGTTCCGCATCGCGCAGACGCTGTCGGCGGCGTCCCTCGCCCTCGGCCACGGCCTGCAGGACGCGCAGAAGACGATGGGCGTCATCGTGCTGGCGCTGGTCACCACGGGGCACGCGAGCGGGAACTCGGTGCCGCTGTGGGTGATCGTGGCGTGCGCGGGCGCGCTGTCGCTCGGCACCTACGCGGGCGGCTGGCGGATCATGCGGACGCTCGGCCGCAAGGTGATCGAGGTGGACCCGCCGAAGGGGTTCGCCGCGGAAGCGACCGCCTCGATCGTCCTCTACGTCACCGCCTACTTCTGGCACGCTCCAATCTCCACCACGCACACGATCACCTCGGCGATCATGGGCGCGGGCGCCACGAAACGGCTGTCCGCCGTCCGCTGGGGCATGGCGGGCAACATCGTGATGGCCTGGGTCCTCACCCTCCCCGCCGCCGCGATCGTCGCCGCCGTCGTGTACTGGGTCGTGCACTTCTGGGCGTAGTTGCCCAGGGGGGACGACCCCCCTGGAACCCCCCGTTGCGACGGACGAGGCGTTTCGCGGTCCGCTAGGGGGGCCCGCGGAAAACCCCCTACCGAGGCGGGGCGGGCCCCCGCGCCCCGCGCCCCCCCCGCCCCGGGTGGACTGCGCCCGCCGC